>NZ_JASCRU010000092.1:0-1008 GCF_030010285.1 Flavobacterium sp. XS2P24 | reverse complement strand
TATATGCTTGTCCGTTTAGTTGCCTATAATTCATTCCATTGATGATTGACTCCAGCAATGATTAGTCTTTCCATTGTTTTATCTTGAAAATATCTTCGATTGAATTTGTAGCAAAACTCATTTAGATAATTTTCCAGAAAATCATCATCAATTCGATGATGTACATCTAACAAAAGCCTTTTGGCATTACTTATTGCTTTATGAACCCAAGGTAACACTTTGTTTACATTGGTTTTGTCTACTTTATGTGCCGTGTGATTTATGCTCTCGCTTATTTTTTTGTATGATGAATAATTATCTGTAACAACGTCAGCGCCTGGTTCTACTCCAGTTTCTATCTTTTGGTTTATCGTTCCAGATTTTAAATTATGGATAACTTTCATTTTCAAATAGCCAACTTTCTTATCTGGACGGTTTTTATTTTTGTTCCCTTTATTTTCTTTGGATTGAATCATTACCAAAACGGTGGTCTGTTTTTGACTTCCTCTTCCTCGCTTGCTTATTTCGTCTTTTGAAAGGTTTTTATTGACTGTTTCGAAAAAACCTTCATCAAGTTCAATAGAATCTGTTAATTGATATTCATCATCTCGCAATCCCATAACCGACCGAATCTTGTGCATCATAAGCCAAATTGGTTCATATCGTTTATGATTTAATTGCCTTTGCATTTCCTTTGCAGAAAAACTTTTCTTTGTGGCTGTTAATAAATGCATAGCTATAAACCAGTACTGAAATGGCAATTTGCTTGATTGCATTACCGTGCCTGATCTTAACGAAGTTCTGTATTTGCATTGTTTACATTCATAACTCCATTTGTCTTTTTTCCAATAATGCTCTGTGCATTTACATTTTTTACAAACAATCCCTTCCTTATCTCGTATCGCTTTGAACTTGACTTTACAGCTCAATTCATCTGGATACTCTTTATAAAAATCTAAAATATTCATATCAAATCTGTTTAGATTTTAAAGATACAAAAAAATTAGGTGTTAATACGGATAAACATAT
>NZ_JASCRU010000091.1:0-1011 GCF_030010285.1 Flavobacterium sp. XS2P24 | reverse complement strand
CTGGCACCGTTCTTCATACCCGCATTATCAAAAGTTTGAATTGAGACAGCTGAGGATGATAGGTTTGAACTTGAAACGGTTAAGAGAGTAGCTGAACGTGCAATTGAGGCGGAAGAAGATGTAATAGCTGGTGATCCTGTTGAGCCAACAGCTGAGGAGGTTGACTCAATAGCTGAAGAGATTGAGCCAATGACGGTTGAGCTAGAGATCTCAGTTGAGGATGATGCTGCTGCAGTAGATGATTTTGGCACTTCCTCTTGAGTGGAGGACGAAGCTGGCAGTTGAGATGATGATTCTGGAACTGCTGAAGTCGTACCTTCGGAGGATGGCTCTGGTTCTGATGAAAAAACACTGGTTTTTGCTGAAGATGCAACAGTTGATGATGTTTCTTTCTTGTTTGTCGACTCAACAATGGATGATGAGGTGCTAGTTGTGGTTTGTTCAGCAGATGACACTGGGGTAATTGAAGCTTCGGTTGATGATGATGATGACGATTGGACAGATGATGATTTGGTAGATGCATCATAGTCAGAAACACTTTTCCCATTTGAACCTTGAGCTTCTATGGCAACATTAATGACATCAGACCGACCACTAGCAGCATTAATGGTACCAAGGACATAAATACCGCTCTGTCCTGAAGGAACAGCGTGGAAATTTGAACCATATAATTTCAATTGTCCACCAACAATAGACCAAGGCTCAGCAGTCATGAAACTTGAAGAGTCAGCAGTCAAAGACAAATAATTTTTACCAACACCAACAGTATAACCATTGATTTTCAAAGTACCATCATCTTCAATTTGGCCAGTTGCAGTTTGATCGGTATCGCTGATAAAGAACTTGTTGTCAGAACTGATATGGATATTATCACCTGCTAAAGCAGTCCCATCAGCTTGTAGCTTCAAAGTGAACTCTTCAGAAGCTGCAATGATAACATTGGCAAGAGATGATAAAGAAATAAAGAAACGAGTGGAAATTTTCATATTGGGTATCAAAAGATTTCAATTT
>NZ_JASCRU010000090.1:0-1042 GCF_030010285.1 Flavobacterium sp. XS2P24 | reverse complement strand
GCAACGTATTCTAATAAATCAACAACTCTGGTGGAGTAACCGTATTCATTATCGTACCATGAGATCAATTTAACGAATTTTGGTGATAACCAGATACCAGCTGAAGCATCAAAGATTGATGAACGAGAATCAGTCAAGAAATCTGATGAGACAACAGCGTCTTCAGTGTAACCGACAACACCTTTTAATGGACCTTCAGCAGCTTCTTTAACAGCAGCTTTGATTTCATCATAAGTAGCATCTTTTAATAATTTAACAGTTAAATCAACAACTGAAACATCAACAGTTGGAACTCTTAAAGACATACCAGTTAATTTACCTTTTAATTCTGGAATAACTTTACCAACAGCTTTAGCAGCACCAGTTGATGATGGAATAATGTTACCAGAAGCGGTACGACCACCTCTCCAGTCTTTGTGGGATGGACCATCAACAGTTTTTTGGGTAGCAGTGATGGAGTGAACAGTGGTCATCAAACCTTCTTCAATACCGAATTTGTCATTGATGATTTTAGCTAATGGAGCCAAACAGTTAGTGGTACATGAAGCATTTGAGATGATGTTTAAGTCTGGAGTATATTTGTCTTCATTGACACCGACAACAAACATTGGAGCAGTTGATGATGGAGCAGTGATCAAAACTTTTTTAGCACCGGCATCAATATGTTTTTGAGCAGTGTCTAATTCTTTGAAGACACCAGTAGAGTCAATAACGTAATCAACACCATCTTTACCCCATGGGATTGAAGATGGGTCTCTTTCTTGGTAAACCTTGATGGTGTGACCGTCAATAACTAAGTTTGAACCTTCATGGGTAACTTCACCTTGGTAACGACCATGAGTAGAATCATATTTGAACATGTAAGCAGCATATTCTGGAGCAATGAATGGATCATTGATGGCAACAATGTTGATGTCTTTTCTTGATAAAGCAATTCTCAAGACTAAACGACCAATACGACCGAAACCGTTAATACCAACTGTAATAGCCATTGTTAAATAATTTGTTTTGTTTGTTTGTAAGTGTGTGTTTGTAATAAAAT
>NZ_JASCRU010000089.1:0-1085 GCF_030010285.1 Flavobacterium sp. XS2P24 | reverse complement strand
GTCGCAGTGATCGGATTTATCATTCTCGGAATTATCCTAAACTGCGGTGGTGGTCCACAAGGTGGTTACATTGGTGGTAAATACTGGCACGATCCTGGTGCTTTTGCTAATGGATTCAAAGGTGTCTGTACTGTCTTTGTTACAGCTGCTTTCTCATTTGCAGGAACAGAATTAGTTGCACTTGCAAGTTCTGAAAGTGCTAATCCAAGAAAAGCATTACCTCGTGCTACAAAACAAGTTTTCTGGAGAATTACATTATTTTACATCATTTCTTTAACCTTAATCGGGTTATTAGTTCCATATACCGATAAAAGATTAGGTCAAGGTTCATATAATGCTGCTGCTTCTCCATTTGTCATTGCTATCCGTAATGCAGGTATTTCAGGTTTACCATCTGTTATCAATGTTGTTAGTATGATTGCCGTTTTATCTGTTGGTAACTCTTCAGTTTTTGGTTGTTCTCGTACAATTACTTCATTAGCTGCTCAAGGTTTTGCCCCAAGTTTCTTCACATTTGTTGATAGAAAAGGTCGTCCAATCTTTGCTGTTTTATTATCATTATTTGTTGGTTTATTATGTTTTGTCTCAGCCTCTGATAAACAAGGTGATGTTTTCGATTGGTTATTAGCTCTATCAGGTTTATCTTCAGTTTTCACCTGGGGTTCAGCTTGTTTTGCTCATATTAGATTCAGAGCTGCTTTGAAACATCAAGGTCGTGACCCTCATACTGAATTAGCTTACACTTCCCAATGTGGTGTTATCGGTTCATGGTATGGATTTATCTTAAATGTTTTGATTTTAATTGCCCAATTTTGGGTTGCTGCCTTCCCATTAAAATCTAAATCAACTGCTGATGGATTCTTCAAATCTTACTTAGCATTCCCAGTTGTTATTGCCTTTTACATTTTCCATAAACTCTGGAAGAAGAACTGGCGTTTATATGTCAAAGTTTCAGAAATGGACTTGGATACTGGTAGAGCTGAACATGATTTAGAACTATTGAAAGTTGAAATTGCTGAAGAAAAAGCATATATCGCTTCAAAACCATTCTATTATAGAGCTTATCGCTTCTGGTGTTGAGAGAA
>NZ_JASCRU010000088.1:0-1117 GCF_030010285.1 Flavobacterium sp. XS2P24 | reverse complement strand
CGAGGGGAAATAAATAAATAAACAATCATCTAAACCAGAGATAATCTTCTTATTTTGAAGTATCTAAAACATAACGACCCAAGATTTTACCTTCAGCCATCAATTGGTAAACTTTTGGTAATTCACTCAAACCAATAATCTTGATTGGTGATTTAACTAAACCTCTAGTAAAGAAGTCAACAGCTTCTCTTGTATCAGCTCTGTTACCGACATAAGAACCTTTAATAGAGACAGACTTGACAACAGCACCAAACACTTGAGCTCTTGCAACGGCACCAGCTGGTAAACCAACTAAAACAACAGTACCACATGGTCTAACATATTCAGTGGATTGTTCAATGGCTTTTTCTGAAACAGAAACATTGATAACACCATGTGGACCACCATTAGTAGCTTCAATGATATCTTTAACAATGTCTTTAGTTTTAGTGAAATCAATATAAACTTCAGCACCTAAAGATTTAACCAATTCACCCTTTTCATCACCACCATCAATAGCTAAAACTCTCAAACCTAGGGCTTTAGCATATTGAATAGCCAAAGTACCTAAACCACCACCGGCACCAGAAACGGCAACCCATTGACCAGCATCCAAATCAGCAGTCTTTAATGCCTTGTAAACAGTGACACCGGCACATAGGATTGGAGCAACTTCAGCCAAATCAGCATCTTTTGGGATTTTAGCAGCTTGCACGGCATCAGCAGTAGCATATTGTTGGAAGGACCCGTCATGGGTATAACCGGACAAATCAGCTTTTGGACAATTTGATTCAAATGATTTTTCACAATATTCACAAGATTGACATGAACCATTCAACCATTTGATACCTGCGTAATCACCAATTTCGAAATTTGTGACATTGGCACCTTTAGCAACAACGACACCGGCACCTTCATGACCACCAACTAATGGTAATTTTGTTGGTAATGGCCAATCACCTTTCCAAGCGTGTAAATCGGTATGACAAACACCTGAATATTTAACATTGATTAAAATTTCATTAGCTTTTGGAGTTGGAACTGGGATATCTTTGTATTGAAGTTCACCACCACTTTCATAGAAGATGACACCTTTTTGAGTTTTTGGAATTGACATGTTGATTAATTTGAACTTGTA
>NZ_JASCRU010000087.1:0-1135 GCF_030010285.1 Flavobacterium sp. XS2P24 | reverse complement strand
TCAGTTTTTATAAGGCTTATGGTGAAATTGGTTTATTACCACGAATAAATCAAAGTTATTCCGCTGAATTTAAGTTAAAAGTACTCAAAACCATAGAAAAGGAATCTCTTTCCTTGATGGCAACTGGTATAAGATTTAACATTCCCAATATTGCCATAATTTTAAAATGGAAAAAAGATTTTGCTAACTTTGGACTTGAAGGATTACGACCAAAACAAAGAGGTCGCCCAATTACTATGAGCAATTTTAAACCCAAAAAACGAAAATTAGACCAACCTTTAACTCGAGAGGAAGAATTATTAAAAGAAAACGAAAGACTTCGTTGTGAGAATGAATTGCTAAAAAAGTTACACGCCTTAGCTCAAGCCAAGAGAAATCTCAAGCCATAATGGAGTTAAGGCATAAATTTGATTTAGAATTGCTTCTAGATTTAACAAATATGGCACGCAGTAGCTTTTATTATCATCGAAAACAAATTACATTACCAGATAAATATCAGCAAATTAAGGAGTTAATTAAAACCATTTATCAAAGACATAAAGGACGCTATGGTTATAGGCGAATAACCGATGAACTTCAAAACAAAGGAATAATTATTAATCACAAAACAGTTTTAAGACTAATGAAAATCCTTGGACTAAAAAGCGTTATTAGAGTCAAGAAATACAAATCATACAAAGGACAGCAAGGGAAAATAGCTCCTAATATTTTAGAGAGAAATTTTAAAGCTGCTGAACCAAATCAAAAATGGGCAACTGACATAACTGAATTTAATGTATCAGGAAATAAATTATATTTATCGCCTATTATTGACTTATTTAATCAAGAAATTATTAGTTATGAACTAACGGAACGACCCGTTTTTAATCAAGTAGTTATGATGCTTAAAAAAGCATTTAAGAAAATACCCAACAACACTAACTTGACCTTACACTCAGATCAAGGCTGGCAATACCAAATGAAACAATATCAACATTTATTGAAAGAAAAAGGAATAGTACAAAGCATGTCAAGAAAAGGAAATTGTTTAGATAATGCTATTATCGAAAACTTCTTTGGAATACTTAAATCAGAATTATTTTATCTAAAGAAATACAAATCAATAGACCAATTAAAAAAAGAGATAAATGAATAT
>NZ_JASCRU010000009.1:0-111202 GCF_030010285.1 Flavobacterium sp. XS2P24 | reverse complement strand
ACGAATTGAATAACCTCTTAGAGCTGTTTTTAATGATAGATTTCAAATATTCAATAAACCAGTAATAAATCAAAATTGAATTTAAACAAAAGAGGCTGTCCTTTTTCAGACAGCCTCTTTTATTTTAATGAAGTTTTATTTGAAAGCGGGGATTAATTATGAAACATTAAGACAATATCATTTCATTATACGGAACGATAGTTTTATATCCTTTTGAAACAAAATAGTCAGTTGGATTTTCAGTTGCAATCGCCATAACAAAATCACCTCCCCAAGCGCCAAGACTTTTTATCACGCCATTAAAATCAGGAAATAAAGATTCTTTTATGGTATGTGTTTCCAGAATAATACTCATTTGTACTTCGTGTTTTTGTATTGCTGTAGCAAAAGATTGAATCGTAGTGGCATTCAAAACTTCTGAAGTTATGTTGTCATTTAAAGCAATGGTTTTTGCCAGATTGTTTTTTTTATTTATGTTGTATGCCGCTATTGCGGTTTTACTGCTTTGCTTTTTGTTAAGGTATACAAAGTATAGGTTTTGTGTGAATTCTGGATTAAAGGTTACTTTTTCAACAATGGGAATCCCTTGTTCCAGATGATATATAATAGGAGTGTCGTTTTGTGCGCACGCAATATCATAACCGCTACCTCCAAAACTGTTTTTAAGCAGTGTAAACGCATCGATTTGCAGCCATTGAGCAATATTGTTTATCAAGGTCGATGATGTTCCCAGGCCCCAGCTTTTAGGAAATCCAAGTTCAGTAGTAATACGGTATCCTTCTGAATTTAAAATGAAATTCGGATTTAGTTTAAATGCTTCGTGTAAAATAGTAGTAAGTGTAGCCTTGACTGATTCGTTTTCAGTATTAACTTCTTTGGAAATATCAGAAAATAAAATAGTGTCTTCAAACCAAATACTTCCATCCGCATCATAACTTTTCCAAATGATTTCTTTGTTGCCTCCTTCTTCAATAATAAGGTTTTGCCCTTTTTTTGTGGGTAATGCAAAGGCTTTAGCTCCATCAAGAACCAGGTATTCTCCTGTGATTAAAAGTTTTCCGTTACTGTAAAATGTTTTTTTCATTGTCTTTGCGAGGAACGAAGCAATCTTATTTTTTGATGCTTCAAGATAAAAATTATTTTCTTAAACTTTCAATATAAGTCACCACGGCGCTATGTGAAACGGTATTTTTTTTGAAATATTTTTGGATTAAAATACGTTCTTCATCAGTGGCTTCAAACTGGTTGATGATGTTGTTCAAATGCATTTTCATGTGTCCTTCCTGAATTCCTGTTGTAGTTAAAGAACGTAAAGCGGCAAAATTTTGGGCCAAACCGGCTACGGCTACAAACTGCATTAATTCTTTGGCAGAGGGTTTTTCCAGCATTTCTAATGATAATTTTACTAATGGATGTAAGGAAGTCAAACCGCCAACAGTTCCTAATGCTAAAGGAATTTCCAACCAAAAAGTAAAAATGCCATTTTCGATTTTGGCATGGGAAAGACTGGAATATTTTCCATTTCGGGAAGCATAGGCATGAATTCCGGCTTCGACGGCACGGAAATCATTTCCTGTTGCCAGAACTACGGCATCCACTCCGTTCATGATTCCTTTATTGTGCGTTACAGCACGGTATGGTTCGACTTCAGCAATTTGAACGGCTTGGACAAATTTCTCTGCAAATTCTAGAGGATTTAGAATGTGTTTTTCTTCTAAATCAGCAATCAGGCAAGAAACTTCGGCTCTTACGATGCAATTTGGAACATAGTTCGAAAGGATGCTCATTACAACTTCAATGTCTTTCTCCGTTTCCGTGAACAAGTCATAATTATGTGCTTCTTCTTTTAATGTTTTGGAAAATTGTTCCAGACACGAATTGATGAAATTAGCTCCCATGCTGTCTTTGGTTTCAAAAGTAGCATGCAGCTGAAAATAATTGGGCAATAAATCGGTTTTGTCTTTTAGGGTGATGTCTAAAATTCCGCCACCGCGTTTTTGCATATTTGTGGTAATCGATTCTGTTTCTGATAAAAATTTGCTTTTGTGTTGAGCAAAAAACAAATTCAATTTTGACACATCGCCTTTATAGATAAAATGAACCTGCCCAATTTTTTCAGTATTTATTACGGTTGCTTTAAATCCGCCACGCGTTGACCAAAACTTAGCAGCTTTTGCGGCAGCGGCAACCACAGAGCTTTCTTCAATTGCCATAGGAATCGTGCTGTATTTTCCATTAATCAGGAAATTAGGAGCAACTCCCAGCGGAATGTAGAAATTGGTTATCGTGTTTTCGATGAATTCATCGTGTAATTTCTGTATTTTTTCATCAGAATTCCAGTAGTTTTTCAGCAAGGAAATGGCTTCTAGAGGTGTTGAAAAATATTGATTGGCAATCCATTTAATTTTTTCTTCTTTGGATAATTTAGAAAATCCGCTAATGGCCTTATTCATTCTCAATAGATTATATTATGTATACTTGCAAAGATACGCTTTTAGCTGTTTTGTTTACTATGTTAATATCCTCAATAAATGGGTGTTTATAATATTGTTTTTAACATTTAACACATCGAATGTGAAATTATTGTAAATTTTTCACTAAAATTGACGGTTTTTATATTTAAAGAAATATCATGTATTCGAAAAAAATTATTGCATTATTTTTATTCTTGTGTTTTACTGTCGTTGGTCAACAAAAAATCACAATTGATGAACTTTATAACGGTACATTTCGTGCTCAAGGAATGGATGAATTACAATCCATGAAAAATACAAATCAATACACTGTATTGAATTTAGACAACCAGTCCAGAAGTATGCAAATCGATTTGTACGATTTTGCAACTTTAAAAAAAGTAGCTACACTTATAGATACAAAATTCCACAAAGAACTTTTAAACGGGATTGATAGTTACACGTTTGATGCTTCAGAAAAAATGATTCTATTAGCTTGCAATACCAATCAAATCTTCCGTCACTCCTTTACTGCTGATTATTATTTGTACGATATAGCAAGTAAAAAATTAAAAAAGTTATTTGATTTTCAGGTTCAGGAACCTACTTTTTCACCTGATGGAAAAAAGATTGCTTACGCCAAAGAAAATAATCTGTATGTATATGATTTAGCTTCTAATAAATCGACTCCAATTACTACAGAAGGAAAAAAAAACAGCATTATTAACGGTATTACGGATTGGGTTTACGAAGAAGAATTTGCTTTTGTAAAAGCTTTTGACTGGAGCGCTGACAGCAAAAAAGTAGCCTACATTCGTTTTGACGAAAGTCAGGTTCCGGAATTTTCGATGTCCATGTTTGGAAAAGAGTTGTATCCAATGATGCAAACCTTTAAATATCCAAAAGCCGGTGAGAAGAATGCATTAGTTTCGCTACATATTTATGATGTAAATTCGAATGCGGTAAAAAATGTAAATCTTGGTAATTATAATGATTTTTATATTGCCAGAATGAAATGGACAAGTGACGCGAATACATTGTCTGCACAGGTATTGAATCGTCATCAAAATAATTTGGATTTGTTATTTATCGACGGTAATACAGGAGCTGCAAAAGTAGTTTTGAACGAAAAAGACAAAGCGTATGTTGATGTGACAGATAACTTGACTTTCTTGAAAGACAACAGTTTTATTTGGACTTCAGAAAAAGACGGTTTCAATCATGTTTACTTATATGACAAGAACGGGAAATTGAAAAACCAACTGACCAAAGGAAAATGGGAAGTAACTAATTATTATGGTTTAGACGAAAAGACAAATACGGTTTTCTATCAGTCTGTAGAAAATGGATCTATTAATAGAGATGTTTACAGAATAGGTCTTGACGGAAAAAACAAAATGCGTTTGTCGCAAAATACAGGAACGAATGCAGCGACATTCAGTCCGAATTTTCAATACTACATCAACACGTTTTCTAGTGCGTCTCAGCCTACAACTTATACATTGAACGAAGCTAAAGCTGGAAAACAAGTTCAAGTTATTGAGAACAATGAATCATTGGCTGCAAAGCTAAAAAGCTATAATTTACCGGCTAAAGAGTTTTTTGTTTTAAAAACAGCAAAAGGGAATGAATTAAATGCTTGGATGATTAAACCGAAAGATTTTGATTCTGCTAAAAAATATCCTGTTTTTATGTACCAATATTCTGGTCCAGGTTCGCAACAAGTGAATAATGAGTGGAACAGTACGGATGATTATTGGTTTATGATGTTGTCACAACAAGGGTACATTGTTGCTTGTGTTGATGGACGCGGAACTGGTTTTAAAGGAGCTGATTTCAAAAAAGTGACTCAATTGCAACTAGGAAAATACGAAGTGGAAGATCAAATTGATGCCGCCAAAGTAATAGGAAATTACGCATTTGTTGATAAATCTAGAATTGGTATATTTGGCTGGTCGTATGGTGGTTTTATGGCGTCTAATTGTATCATGAAAGGAAACGATGTTTTCAAAATGGCAATTGCTGTAGCTCCGGTTACAAACTGGAGATTCTATGACAGTGTGTACACGGAACGTTACATGACGACACCACAGGAAAATGCGAGCGGATATGATGATAATTCACCAATAAACCATGTGGATAAATTGAAAGGAAAATTTCTTTTGATTCACGGTTCAGGAGATGATAATGTGCATGTTCAAAATTCCATGCAAATGATGGAAGCTTTGATTCAGGCTAATAAACAATTTGATTCCCAAATTTATCCAGACAATAATCACGGGATTTATGGCGGTAAAACCAGAATTCAATTGTACACAAAAATGACTAATTTTATCAAAGAAAATTTATAACAGCGCTTTATGACAAACGACGCATTGAATAAGGAAGAATTTTTTGGACATCCAAAGGCGCTTTTTATATTGTTTTTTACCGAGATGTGGGAACGGTTTTCGTTCTACGGTATGAAAGCCTTATTGATTTTTTATCTGACAAAGTACCATTTGTTTTCAGATACTTCTGGGAATTTACTCATTGGAAGCTACGCTGCACTCGTATACGCAGTGCCCGTTTTAGGGGGTTTTATAGCGGATCGTTATTTAGGATTTAGAAAAGCCATTGTTTTTGGAGGTATTATGCTTGTGTTAGGGCATATTGGAATGGCTTATGAAGGGAATGCCGCAACTGAATCTATTACTGGCGAAATTACGCGTGATGAAACTGCCTTGCAAATATTTTATTTTTCATTATCCTTAATTATTGTCGGAGTTGGTTTTCTAAAAGCCAATATTTCTTCATTAGTAGGGGAATTATATGAAACAGGTGATAAAAGAAGGGATTCTGGATTTACTTTGTTTTACATGGGAATCAACTTAGGTTCCTTTTTGGCTACGCTAATTTGTGTTTGGCTTGGTGAAAAATATGGTTGGAGTTATGGTTTTGGTGCAGCTGGAGTCGGAATGTTTTTTGGACTATTGACTTTTATTTCCGGAAGGAAATTATTAATGGGCAAAGGAGAGTCAAATAACCCCTCTTTCTTAGAAAACAAATCGTTTGGACTTAAAAATGAGTGGTTAATTTATGTGGGAAGTGTTTTATCAACATTATTGTTTTGGCAAATGGTTCAAAATCATGATGCGGTTTCATGGGCTTTAAAAATTGCGGGTGGTATTTCCTTTATTTATATTGTTTATTATGCGATCACACAGTTAGACGGAAAAGCACGTCATCAATTGATTGCTTTAACCATTTTGATTGTATTTACAATTGTATTCTGGGCATTGTTTGAACAAGCGTATACTTCCATGAATTTATTTGCTGACCGGATTTTAGACCGAACGATATTTGGTTATGAAGTTTCTGCTGGACAGTTCTTAAGTTTTAATGCCTTATTCATAATTTTGCTAGCTCCTGTTTTTGCTTGGATATGGCCAAATTTAGGAAAATACAATCCTAATACAGCAGTAAAATTTGCTTTAGCATTAGCTCTAGTTGGTTTAGGCTTTGGAGCGTTAGTGATGGGGATAAATCTTTCTGGCACAGGAAAAGTAGCGGCAATTTGGCTAATATTAGCATATTTTTTACATACCTGCGGAGAATTGAGTTTGTCACCAGTAGGTCTTTCTGCAGTGACTAAATTATCCCCGGCAAAAATCGTTGGGTTCATGATGGGCGTTTGGTTTTTGGCGACAGCCAGCTCGGAATTTATTGCTTCCATTTTAGCTAACATAGCTTCTGTGGATACTTCAAATGGTACAGCACCTGATTTGAATTTAGCAAAACAGAGTTACTTAGTACTTTTTGAATATTTATTTTATACAGGACTCGGTTTCGGATTACTACTATTAGTACTTTCGCCAATAATCAAAAAATTAATGCACGGAGTAGACAAAGAATTAAATAATTAATAATATGAGTGAAAATACTACAGACCAATTTTTTAAAAGTACCGTTTTAGGACATCCAGCGGGATTATTCGTTTTGTTTTTCACAGAGATGTGGGAACGTTTCTCATTCTACGGAATGCGTTCTTTATTGATATTATTTTTAACCGCTTCTTTTACAGATGGTGGTTGGGAATGGACTCGTGAAAATGCTTCTGCATTATTTGGATCCTACGTAGGATTGGTTTATTTATCCACGATGTTAGGTGGTTATTTTGCCGATAAAGTGATAGGTTTTAGATGGGCAGTTGTTGTAGGTGCCAGTTTGATGACTTTAGGACACGCTTCTATGGCTGTTGAAACAGAATTTTCTATTTATTTAGGATTAGTATTGTTAGTTTTTGGAAATGGTTTTTTCAAGCCAAACATGACATCAATCGTTTCTGAAATGTACAAAGACCGTCCTGAGAAGAAGGATGGTGCTTATACATTGTTCTACATGGGTGTAAATGCCGGGGCTTTCTTTGGTATTTTACTTTGTGGTTATTTAGGAGAAAAAGTAGGTTGGACGTATGGTTTTGGTCTTGCTGGAATTTTTATGTTCTTTGGAATGTTACAGTTTTGGTTGTCACAAAATATCTTTGGAGACATTGGTTTAAAACCAAACAAAGAAAGCAAAGCGAAAGCAGAAGCTTTGGATACGGATAAAAGAAATCCTTTTTCGCCAATACAATTAGCGGCTATTGCATTTTCATCATTATTAGCTTTATTGTGGCTTTTAAATGATCCTGCTTCCAAAATATCCGGAGGGAAAGTAAATGTTTTTTCTTTCTTAGGACCAAATGGTAATTCGATTGCTATAGTTTCAGCATTGGTTGTGTTTATTATATTATTGATTTACAGATTTACCCAATATTCTAAAATCACTAAAGAAAAATTAATAGCAGTTACATTCTTTGCATTCCTGACTATTTTCTTTTGGGCGATTTTCGAACAATCTCCAAACAGTTTAACCATTTTTGCAAATGATTATACGGATCGAGTTTTAACGGGTAATTGGAGTGTGGTATTCTTAGTGATGAATTCATTGATTACTATTTTACCATTAGTAATTATTACTTGGGTATTGATTTTATTATTCAAACAAACGTTTAAACTTTATGCTGTTGCAAATATTATTCTAAGTGTAAGTTTTATAATTATTTGGGCAATAGCAATATGGATGTTGGCTAAAGATTATTATACTGCAGGATATTTATCACTGTCAGATGAAACCTTACAGGCTTTGAAAATTGATAAAGTAACTACAGCATTGACCGAAGTTCCAGCAACATGGTTTTCTACCTTAAATTCCTTGTTTATTATTTCATTAGCACCATTATTTTCAAAATGGTGGGAAAGTAAATACAACCCTTCGGCTAATTTAAAATACGGAATCGGAATGGGATTATTAGCGCTTGGTATGGCTTGTGTCGCTTTTGGCGCAAACGGAATCGAAGCGGGTGCAAAAACAGCTTCTGTAAGTATGATTTGGCTTATTTTGGTTTATCTTTTCCATACTATGGCTGAATTGTGTATCTCGCCGGTAGGATTGTCTTATGTGAGTAAATTAGTTCCTGCAAGAATGATTGCATTTATGTTTGGAGTTTGGTATCTTGCAGTTGCAATAGGAATGAAAGGGGCAGGGATGTTCGGAGAAAATATTGATAAAATTGCCAATGAGCATGGATTGAGTTATTTCTTCTGGATGTTGGCAATAATATCTATTGCAGTGGCTTTATTCTCAATTTTGATGGGGCCGGTAATTAAGAAATTAATGCATGGTGTCCGATAATTTTTAGGCATCGTTTTTGATTTGTCAATAATTAAAAATAATAATTATGAAGAAAATAATAGTTGCTTTGTTATTGTTTGCGGGATCATTTGCCGTAGAAGCACAGGAATTAGTTTGGGAAACCAATGTCATTAAGGCTATGGAAGTTTCTAATAAAACTAAAAAACCAATGTTATTGTTTTTTACCGGTAGCGATTGGTGTGGTTGGTGTATCAGGTTACAAAAAGAGGTTTTGAAAACTCCTGAATTTGCTGCTTGGGCCAAAGAAAATGTGGTTCTGGTAGAATTAGATTATCCTAGAAAAGCACCACAAACTCCTGAGATTAAAAAACAAAATGACGAATTACAACAAGTTTTTGCTATTCAAGGATTCCCTACAGTACATTTTGCTAATGTTACAACTGTAGATGGCAAAGTGAATTTTCAAGGTCTGGGAAGTACAGGATATGTAGCTGGCGGACCATCTGCATGGTTAGCTGTTGCAAATGAATTTCTTCAGAAGAAATAATTAGTCATTCAATTTATAATATCCCTTTTCACTCGTAGCGTGAAAAGGGATTTTTTGTTTTAAGCAAGTCGCTTTCCACTGTTTTTGAATGGTTTTATAATTGGAGGCATCTGCTACGACCATCTTTGGTTTTATAGTCTGCAACAGGCGTTCAAAATTTATTTTGGGAGATTGAGTCAGTACAATGATATCCGGATTCATGTTTTTTGGAAAAACTCCGGAACTGTCTAAAATGAAAATCTTTTTCCCATTGAAATAAAAAAGGTTTTGCAGTACTTTTTTCCCTCTAAGACTACTTAAATTCCCAATTCGGTACGACTTTAATACATCGTTTTTTTGAGCGGCTTTCAAAATACTGTCATTAGCATAGACCGTAATATTTTCCCCTTTTCGTTCTGCTAGTAGTGTGTTTCTTTTGATGTTAAAAACAATCCATTCTTGTTCGTTTTGAATGTTCCATTGAATATCCAGATATGAGATTTGTACAATGATGATTGAAACCAGTGTCATTACTAATCTGTTAAAACTTGGTTTCTTGAGCCAAATAATTGCAGTAAATAATAGCAAGTAACTACTAAGCAACAAATAAAAATGCAATGGAATGTCTTGAATTATAAATTGTTCTAAAGATGCGATCACATTAATGACTTTATTCAAGTAATAAATGCTCCATTCCAGTAATTGTGAAAGGAATATTGGAATGCTGTTAAGTGCCGCTAAAAGCATTACTAAAACGCCCAAAACCATAATGATGCTCAATACTGGAATGATAATCAGATTGGTTACAAAAAACAAACCCGGAAATTGATGGAAATAATAAATACTCAACGGTAAAGTTCCTAATTGTGCGGCAAACGAAACAGTGAGTATGTCCCAAATGTATTTTGAAACCTTGTTTTTTGGTAACCAAATAGAGGCCAAAAGCGGCTGCAACCAAATAATGAAAAATAATGCTAAATAGCTCAACTGAAAACCAACATCAAATAGAAAAGACGGTTCAAAAAGCAGGATCAGTAAGATGGAAACTAATAAGGTATGGTAAATATTGACGCTTCTACGTAAATGATTTCCAATGGCAACAAACGAAAACATGGTTACGGAACGCACTACTGAAGGCGCTAAACCAGCTATTATTCCGAAAGTGAATAATGAGGCGAGAATAATAAGTAGTTTTATGAATGAACCCCGTTTAGTATTAGGAATAGGCTTTAGAATAAAAGTGACAAAAATCAAAATGAATCCAATATGCAGTCCCGATACCGATAAAATATGCACTGCTCCGGCATATTGATAATCCCGAATGATTTCCGGTGAAATATCCTGTTGTTGTCCCATTATTAATGCTAAGGCAACATTTAATTCGGTTTTGTTGAAGTTGTTTTTTTCTAAATTATGAATAATTCTGGTTCTTAATTTAGAGGAATAATACCAGATGTTTTTCTCGATTTCAGTTCCAATTTTGATTTCATCCACATCAGCATACAGTTGCGCATAGATTTGTTTGTTTTCGAGGTATTTGCTGTAGTTAAATTGGTTCGGATTATTAGGTGGTTTGTTTTTTGATAAAATCCCTTTAATAAGTAGAGGTGTTCCAATTTCGAATTGATGATGTAAACTGTCCTTTTGAATGTTTAGGATGACTTTTCCCGTTTGTTTTTTCTCATTTACATGGTTAATAATGACAATGTAGCGGTCACTAAACGGAGAGCTTTTTAGCTTTTCGCGGATGATTATGGAAATAGATTGCGGTTTTTCAAAAATAGTCGTATTGTGAATGTAATTGCTTTTTTGAAAATGGTCAATGTGAATTATTTGTGTAGAAATCCCGATAAGAAAAGACAAGAGATACGTTGTCAGACCAAAATAGAAAACATTTTTGCTTTTGTTTTTAAATAAAAAATACAACATTCCAAAAACACTAATGGATATTGAAAGTAAGATTAAGAGTAATGATAGCGGTGGATGAAAGTAATAGGCGAAAAGAATTCCTGAAATAAATCCAATTGTTATTCTCGCTAAAGGAAAATGGAGTACTTTCATATATCTAAAGTACGATTTTTTAGCAAGAAAAAACTTTATTTTTAAAAGTTATACAGCTTTTCAGCTTGACTATAGCACCCGATTTAATTGTACAAAGGTTTTTTTATAATAGGGTTCTTTTGTAGAGGAAATAATTACTCCTTTTGAAGTAGACGAATGGATAAATTTTATCTCATCATCATTGACTTCAATGACGATTCCTACGTGATTTATCTGTGAATTCTTATTGGTTTTAAAAAATATTAAGTCTCCTTTCTGTGCCTCTCCGCGTTCTGTATTGATAACCTCACCAATTTTTGACTGTTGATAAGAGCTACGGGGAAGGGTTATATTATGTGAACTAAAAATGGTGAACATCAAACCGGAACAATCAAAACCTGCTTTTGTTGTGCCTGCATATTTGTATTTTACTCCAAGATTTTCAGCTGCCGCATCAATCAATTCTTCTGCAAGACGATTTGTTTTTCTTTTATCGGATTTCGTTAATTTCTCTTTTTTGGTGTCTGATTTTTTAGAAGTAACTATTGGGGAAGTCGATTTACAAGCCGTAAAAAAAACAAGAATCAATAATAGAAATGCGAAATGTTTCAAAAGAATATATTTTTGATGAATTTAAATAGTCCCAAATTAGTTGTAAACTATTGTAAATCAGAAACAATGAATTTAGCGGTTTTCTCGCTGGCGCCAATGCCTCCTAATTTGTCTTCTAATAACGCATATTTTTCTAAAAGCGTATTGCGATGATTGGGTTCCAGGATTTTTTTCAGTTCTTCACTAATGCGTTTTGTGTTACATTCCTCCTGAATTAATTCGGTGACTACTTCTTCATCCATTATCAAGTTTACTAATGAGATGTATTTGAGCGTGATGATTCGTTTCGCAATTTGGTAGGAAGCCCAGCTGCCTTTATAACAAACGATTTCCGGAACTTTAAACAGTGCCGTTTCCAGAGTTGCAGTTCCTGAAGTGACTAATGCGGCAGTTGAATTTCGCAATAAATCGTATGTTTTATTGGAGATGAATTTTATGTTTTTATGAGAAATGAAATTTTTATAAAAAGAAAAATCCTGACTTGGAGCGCCGGCAATTACAAATTGATAGTCGGGAAAATCATTGACAACACTCAACATTACAGATAGCATTTTAGTGATTTCCTGTTTCCTGCTTCCCGGTAAAATAGCGATAATTGGTTTTTCGTCTAATTGATTTTCTTTTCTAAAAAGGATAGGGTCAACTGCGGGTTGGTTGTGAATAGCATCAATCAGCGGATGTCCAACAAACTCAACAGGGAAATGATGTTTGTCCTCGTAGAATTGTTTTTCGAAAGGTAAAATCACATACATTTTATCAATATCGTGTTTGATGTCGGTAATTCTGCTTTCTTTCCAAGCCCAGATTTGAGGGGAAATATAATAGTGTGTTTTCATACCTAACCCTTTGGCCCATTTTGCTATGCGCAAATTGAAACCTGGATAATCTATAAAAATAAGAACATCGGGCTGAAACTCAAGAATATCTTTTTTGCATATTTTGATGTTATTCAAAATAGTTTTTAAATTAAAAATCACTTCGATAAAACCCATAAACGCTAATTCCCGATAGTGTTTCACTAAAGTACCACCAACGTTTTTCATCAAATCGCCACCCCAAAATCGGATGTCAGCATTTGGATCTTTTTTATACAGTTCTTTCATCAAATTTGAACCGTGCAAATCACCTGAAGCTTCACCCGCTATAATATAATATTTCATGCTTTCTTGATTAGGAGTTTATAAACTTGGATTTCAAACCTATAAAATCATATTTATTTTAATAATCTGTTTTTCTATTTGCAAAGATAAACTAATATGACTGTCCGCAAAGCGGACTAAATTTACAGGACGCAAACTCTTTGAAAAAGTTAGCCACGAATTACACAAATTTTCACTAATTTTTTAAAAATTAAAATAAGAATTCGTGGTAATTCGTGTAATTTGTGGCTGAACTAATTTGTTGGTATTAGTTACGAATAGTCATCTAAACTAATAACATTTCTTAAATAAACATAGTGATAATTGCCATTATTATTACAGCTAAAACCACACCGCGAGCCATTGTTTCTTTGTTTATTTTGAGTAAAACACCAAATGCTACTAGTGTAAGAATGGAACCCAATGTTATGATTTTGCCTAAATTTCCCTGTGATTTCATAATTTGAATTCCGGCAATGAAATTAAATTCAGTAAAAAAAGTTATAAAAATATAACTCCCAAGCAGGGTAGTGGCAAATCCAATTAAAAATCCGATAAACAAGTCTGTTTTATTCATTCCATTTCCAGGTGTTAAGTTGTTGTACCGCATGATGCGCCGTCAAGTCAAATTGAACAGGAACGACGGATATATATCCATTTTGCAAAGCCCATTCATCAGTGTCTTCACCTTTGTCTTGGTTTACAAATTCTCCGGCAAGCCAGTAATAATCCCTTCCTTGTGGTGTTTTTCTTTTGTCAAATTTCTCTACCCAAATTGCTTTCGCTTGACGACAAATTCGGATTCCTTTAATGTCTTTCTCTTCTAATTTTGGAAAATTCACATTCAAAACCACTCCTTCCGGCAGTCCATTTTCTAAAACCTCTAATGATATTTTTCGAATAAAAGATTTTATAGTGTCAAAATTAGCATTCCAATCATAATCCAATAAAGAGAAACCAATGGCTGGAATTCCTTCTATACCCGCTTCTACAGCGGCACTCATCGTTCCGGAGTAAATTACATTTATGGAAGAATTTGATCCGTGATTGACACCGGAAACACATAAATCCGGTTTTCGTTTCAAAATTTCATTTACGGCAAGTTTTACACAATCTACTGGTTATTCTATAAAGGGATCATTTTCTTTAGAAATTTTATTCAAATATAAAGTACTGTTTATAGTAATAGCATGACCCATGGCGCTTTGAGGATTGTCAGGCGCTACCACAACGATTTCGCCTATTTCTGCCATAACGGCAATTAATGCTCTAAGTCCGGGTGCCGAAATACCGTCATCATTGGTTATTAAAATTAAAGGTCTGTCTTTTTTCATTGTTTTATATTTCAAAAAGGGATTGATTATTGATAATTTTGAAGACAAATGTAATAACACAGAATGGAATGTGTAAACAAAAGATAAAAATATGTTATGTTGATTCATTTAACTTAAAACAAAAGAACATTTTTATATCTTTAACAAAAATTTATGGAGGCCTAGCCACTGTTGGCATAGTTTTTACCGTAACTTACATTAAAAGATTCATGAATACTATTATTAACTTTATGAAAAGAAATTATAAAATACTTCTTGTTGTTGTATGCCTTTCGGTGACATTATTCGCCTTCAAAATGAATGCGAAACAATCATCCGATCCCGAAAAAGATAAATTGCTTTTAGAGTTATTGACGTTTGTTATAGAGAAAGGGCATTATAGCCCGGCTACAATTGATGATACGTTCTCTAAAGGAATATATAAAGATTATATCGAAGCACTAGATCCGTCAAAGAGATTCTTTTTGCAATCAGATATTGATGAATTTTCAAAATTTGAAACGCAATTAGACGATCAGCTATTGAATAAGGATTTGACTTTTTTCAACTTGACATACGAACGTTTAATTAAGCGTATGGAAGAAAGCAAAAAGATTTATAAAGATGTTTTGAGTACCCCTTTTGACTATTCAGTTGAAGAAAGTTTCAACATTGATTATGAAAAAGCACCTTACTCTAAAAATGTTGCTGAACTTAGCGATAAATGGCGTAAGCAAATCAAATTATCTACCCTTTCATCCCTTGTTGACAAACAAAAGTTAGAAGAAGATAAAAAGAAAAATGATGCTACTTATCAAGTTAAATCTTTTGATGCTTTAGAAAAAGAAACTAGAGAAAGTTCTGCAAAATCATTAGATGAATATTTTGGTTTCATTAAAGATTTAGATAGAAATGACTGGTTTTCAGTGTATGTAAATTCTATAACAGCACGTTTTGATCCGCATACTAATTATTTAGCAGCAGAAGATAAAGAACGTTTTGATCAAAGTATCAGCGGTAAATTAGAAGGAATTGGAGCTCGTTTACAAAAGAAAAATGATCTTACTGAGATTTCTGAACTTATTTCTGGAGGTCCGGCCTGGAGAGGAAAACAGTTAGAAGCAGGAGACTTGATCATGAAAGTAGCTCAAGGTAATGGTGAAGCGGTTGATGTTGTAGGGATGCGTTTGGATGATGTTGTGAAGAAAATTAAAGGGCCTAAAGGTTCAGAAGTTCGTCTTACTGTGAAAAAAGTGGACGGAACCATTAAGATTATTTCTATCATCAGAGATATTGTTGAAATAGAAGAAACGTATGCGAAATCCAGTATTGTAAACAAAAATGGACTTAAATACGGAGTGATTTATTTACCAAAATTTTATATTGATTTTGAAAATAAAGACGGAAGAGATGCAGGAAAAGATATTGCTATAGAAGTTGACCGATTAAAAAAATCAGGTGTAAACGGAATTATTCTTGATGTTCGTGATGATGGTGGTGGATCTTTGTCGACTGTTGTTGATATTGCGGGATTGTTTATTGAACAAGGTCCAATTGTGCAGATTAAATCAGCAGGAAGGCAAAAAGAAGTTCTTTATGACAGAGATAAAAAAATTGAATGGGATGGTCCTTTAGTAATTATGGTAAATAGTTTCTCGGCTTCGGCTTCAGAGATTCTGGCTGCTGCAATTCAGGATTATAAAAGAGGAATCGTTATTGGAAGTAAGCAAACCTATGGTAAAGGAACAGTACAAAATGTATATGACTTGAATACTTTTGTACGCAATAGTGCAGTAGGGGATTTGGGTGCCATAAAAACCACTACGCAAAAATTTTATAGAATAAATGGTGGGTCTACTCAACTAGAAGGTGTTCAAAGCGATATTGTTATGCCGGACAGATATGCTTATTTAAAAATGGGTGAACGTGATATTGATAATGCAATGCCTTGGGATAAAATTGATCAGGCAGATTATAGTGTTTGGAATAATAATGCCAACTTTAATCAAGCAATTGCCAATAGTAAAAACAGAATTAGTAAAAATCCACAGTTCCAATTAATTGAGGAAAATGCAAAATGGATTGATAGTAGAAGTGAAGAGAATGTTTATAGTTTAAATATTGACAAATTTAAGATTGCTCAAGCTGAAATTGAAGAGAAAGCTAAAAAATATAAGCCAATCGTAAATTACAAAAATACATTGACTTTTACTTCTTTACCTTATGAAGCTGAAATAATGAGTAAAGACGCTTCTTTGAAAGAAAAAAGAGAAATCTGGCATGAATCTTTATCTAAAGATATTTATGTAGAAGAGGCAATTAATGTTTTGGACGATTTACAACCTAAATCAATTTCGAAAAAAGAAATTCCTGTTAAAATGAAAAAAAATAAACTAGCAAAATCTTAAAAAGGAATTTGTTAGTTCATAAAACATACAAGTATTAGTAACTATTACGCTCCAGAAATTCAATGAGAATTTTTGGAGCGTTTTTAATTTGAGTAAATTATTGATAATTAAAATAGCTTTAAGATGACTTTTTTAGTCAATTTAGACTGCTTGTTTTGATTTTAAAAACAGAAGTATCCTTAACATAGTTAGCAATGAAAAATAGAAAATTATTCGCGTTGATATTTATTATTCTTTACGGGATCCTTTTTTCTTCCTGTAAAAAGGATTTGGATGCAGGAAATCCAGATGCATCGAATGGGAGAAAGGAAGGAGACTTAATTCAGGTTATTAGTGCTGAGAATAGTAGTGCAAGGTTAGTGGGAAATTTTGATTTTTTGCCCTCATCTACAACCAATCAAGTTGTGCAGCATAAGTATTACACTTTGTCCTATAATGAAGCTCATGAACAGGCAGAGTGGGTGGCTTATGAGCTGAAGAAAAACTATATTAAGAATAATGACCTTAAGCGTCCTTTTTTTATTGAGGATACAAAAGTAAAAACGGGTTCTGCTGATTGGAGAAATTATAAAAAGTCAATTTATGATAAAGGGCATCTTTGTCCTGCAGGTGATATGGAGTTTGCTTTAGATGCTTATAACGAAACTTTTTTCACTTCAAATATTTCTCCTCAAGTGCGTAATTTTAATAACGGTGTCTGGAATAGATTAGAACAAAAAGTACGTTATTGGGCTGTAAAATATGATGGAATTTATGTGATTACGGGTGGAGTTTTAGAATCTTCATTAATGACAATAGGTAAAGAGAAGGTTTCGGTTCCTAAGTTTTTTTATAAAATTTTATTGGATAATTCTGGTGGCAACATGAAAATGATTGGTTTTCTGATTCCCAATTCAGAAAGTGATAAACCACTATATAGTTTTGTGGTTTCGGTTGATTATATCGAAAAAATGACCGGAATTAACTTCTTTCCAAAATTGAATGACAACATTGAGAATCAATTGGAAAAAAGGACAGATTATAAAAATTGGAGTTTTAATTAACTCTACTGGGAATAAGAATTTTTAAAGTTTCTGTTTTTGCAAAGAGGTAAGCGTATAAATAATTGAAATAAAACTATATACAAGAATAAAATCTTGATAATTAAAACCTATTTAATTACCACTCGTTTACTTTATTGGCGTCCATTTTTATAAATATAAACAACAATATTGTAAAGCCCCAAAGTCCCGAACCTCCGTAAGAGAAGAAAGGAAGCGGAACCCCAATTGTTGGGAAAATACCAACTACCATCGCTATATTTACAAAGAAATGTGTAAATAAAACCCCTGCAACACAATATCCATATACCCTGCTGAATTTTGTTTTTTGTCTTTCTGCCAAGTATATTATTCTAAGAAATAAACCTGAAAAAAGGGCGATAACAACTAAAGAGCCAACAAATCCCCATTCTTCACCCACTGTTGTGAAAATATAATCTGTATGTTGCTCAGGAACAAATCCGCCTTTGGTTTGTGTTCCTTCAAGAAACCCTTTTCCAAACCAACCCCCAGAACCAATGGCTATTTCGGATTGATTGGTGTTATAACCGATTCCTTTCAGATCGACGGTTTTGCCTAAAAGTATATTAAAACGATCCCTGTGATGTTGTTTAAATACATTTTCGAAAACATAGTTTACAGACAGTACAAATCCAGAAATAACCACTAAAAGGATGCTGCTCAGAACAATATTTCTATCGGCTAATCTTGATTTTAAATGAACTAATATTAATGTAACTAATGCTATAAGAATTACGTATTGTGGCTCTAATATCAGTGTTAATACAAATAAAAGGATGGTAATAAATCCTGTCCAAACATACCATGACGGTAGCCCTTCGCGGTATAAAACGATGATGAATATGCTATATATTAAAGCACTTCCGGGGTCAGGTTGCGGAAGTATCAGGATTACAGGCAAAAGAATTATTGCAAGAGCTTGTACCTGCCTATTGACTTCTTTTAAATTGATCTGGGTGTCACTTAAATATTTCGCTAAGGCTAAAGCTGTAGCCGCTTTTGCAAATTCAGAAGGTTGAATCGTGAAACTGCCTATTGCATACCAACAACGTTGACCCGCTATGGTTTTACCAAATAAAAACAATCCGGCTAATGTAAGTAAGGAAATTCCAAAAATGATACTTGCATATTTTTCATAAAACTTACCGTCAACAGAAAGCACAATAAAAATTAACGGGATAGTCAATATAATGAATATAAGCTGTTTCTCATGAGTGTCCTCCATTGATGAGAGCGAAGACGAATAGATATTTAGCCAACCCAAAATAACTAATGAAACATAGATTATTATGCTTATCCAGTCAATGTTATTTGTTATGCTTTGGTTTTTCATCTGAATTAAATAGCTTGTTTATTCGATTTTGTGGTATCTGTTTTTGCTTTCACTGTTGGAATAGTTGTTTTCTTTTTTAGAAGAGAATCGCTAATTCTTAATTGTAATTTTACGGCTTCTGACAGTCCTCCTAATTTAGCATATCGACTTTGTAAACTTGTTGCAAGAATTCTTTTTTCCAGATCTACTCGGGTGATTTTTTGTCTTAAATATTTTTCTATCATCAAACTGGCAATTGGTCCAGCTATAGTTGCTCCATATCCACCATTTTCAACCATAACTGCAATTGCAATTTTGGGATTGTCTTTTGGTGCAAAAGCTACAAATATTGAATGGTCTTCCATTTTTACGCGTACTCCTCCAATTTTAGCAAAATTTTCTGCTGTTCCAGTCTTACCACAAATATCAATTCCTTCCACTCGTAGGGATCTTGCTGTTCCTAAGTTGTAAACATCAAATAAACCGCTGATAATTGGTTTGAAATGTTTTTTATCAATTGTGGTTTCATGTTTGGTAGTGAATTTTTCGTCAATTTTGTGACCTTCAATTTTTTTGATGATATGAGGCGTATAATAATGACCTTCATTCGCAACTGTTGCCATCATATTCGCAAGCTGAATAGGTGTCATAAGTACTTCCCCCTGTCCAATAGAATTAGAAACAATAGTAGTACTTCTCCAGCCACCGTTAGGATAAATGCGTTTGTATGTTTTTGAATCGGGTACGTTTCCTTTTTTACCAGTTGGTAAATCATATCCCATGAATTGTCCCAGACCAAAACTTTTCACGTGTTTGCTCCAAATATCAACCGCTTGTGCAGGTTTTGAATATTTATTTATGGTCTTCATGTAAGCCGTTGCAAAATAGGAGTTGCAAGATTCAAAGATACCTCGGTGTAATTGAAGTGCGCCTCCATGACAGTGGCATCCCATAAAACGTCCTCTTGCATAGCTAAAACCACGATTGCAAAAAACAGTAGTATTGTCATCAATTACTCCTTCTTGTAATGCTACAAGTCCAGTTAAAATCTTGAATGGAGATCCCGGTGGATATTCAGCCAGCAAACCTCTGTCATAAAGTGGTTTTGCTATGGAATCGCGATATAATTCAGTATAATTCTTAGATCGTTGTCTTCCTACTAATATTCCGGGGTCATACGATGGAGCAGTTACAAGCGCCAATATTTCACCGGTACTAGGCTCAATTGCTACAATTCCACCTCGTTTATTAATCATTAATTCCTCCCCATATTTTTGAATTTCAGCATCTATGGTCAGATTTATGTCTTCTCCTTGAACAGCGATAGTGTCGTATTTCCCATCTTTATAAGAACCTATTTCCCTGTTGTATTTGTCTTTTTGAATGTATTTTACGCCTTTCACTCCGCGTAAAAGATCTTCATAGCTTTCTTCAACTCCTTGTTTTCCAATTAAGTCACCGCTATTATAATATGGGTTTTTGGCAACTAGTTTTTCATTTACCTGAGTGATGAATCCAAAAATATTGGCTCCAAAATCTACTTCATAATCACGAAGGGAACGTTTTTGAAAATAAAAACCTTCATATTTTCTTATTTTTTCTTGAAACGCAGCAAATTCACTTTTGTTTAACTGAGATAAAAAAACAGATGGCAAGCGCGGACTGTATACAGTAGCTTTTTCAATTTTTTTAATGAAATCTTCTTTTGTGATATTCAATAATTGACAAAATTCTAAAGTATCAATATTTTTGACTTCTCTAGGAATGACCATGATGTCATAAGATGCTTGGTTTGCAACTAATAACTTTCCTTTTCTATCATACATATATCCTCTTTCAGGATATTCATACTTTTTTTTAATGGCATTGTTTTCAGACTTTAGTTTTAAAGTGTCGTCAACAATCTGCAAATAAAAGATACGCATTACAAGCAAAGATGTAGCTATAATGATTAAAGAAGGCAACAAGACTTTTCTCATCTTTTGTTCGGCTTAATAAGATATATTATGATAATGCAAATAATGATTGTGAATACAGTACTTAATAATGTTCTAATTAGTATATCAAAAATAAAGCTAAACTGGAATGCTTCCAGTAAAAATAACGTAAAATGGTGAATAACAACAGAAAGTAATATGAAAGAGAATCTTTCAGGTGTCAAAACGTCATTTAATTTTACAGTTTGATATTCATAACTTAGACCAAAAGCAAATTTAAAAATAGCGGGTCTAAAATAGGCTAGAACTAAACATGCAGTGGCATGTATTCCGCCTGAATTGCTAAACATATCCATAATAAGTCCAAGTATGAAACTCGCCACTACAAGACCAGATTTGTTTCCGTTTACAGGGTAAAGTATTATAAACAATATATAAGGGAAAGGACTTATATAACCCAGAAAATTCATATTGTTGAATATGATAATTTGAACTGCCAATAACAGAATAAATCGAAAAATATTGACTAACAATGCGCTATTCATCCTTTTCTCTTTTTTCTAAATTAATGATTTCTTCACGATCTTTCCTTTTTATTATATAGACATGACCTAAATTTGTCATGTCGTTGAATAGTCTGACGTTTATTTTATAATAATTAGTTTCTTCTTCAGTATAGATATTTTCAATAGTACCTATTCCTATATTTTCTGGAAAAATTACAGATTGTCCGCCAGTTACGATTGTATCGCCTTTTCTTATCGCTGCTAATCTAGGAACATCTACCAATTGAACAAATCCAGTACTTTTTCCGTCCCAAACAAGTGACCCAAAGTGATTTGACTTTTTGATTTTGGCATTGATTTGAGATTTTTTATTCAGAATACTGATTACAGTCGAATAATTTGGAGATGTGTTTTCTATGATTCCAACAATTCCTAAACTGTTAATTACCCCCATATCTGGTTTTACACCTTGCAATTCTCCTGAATTCAAGGTTAAGTAATTTTCATGGACATTATAGGAGTTGTGTATTACTTTGGAAACAACAATGTCGTCTGGTTTTACCCCTTTAATACTGTCTAGTTTTTTTATTGCAGTAGTATCTTTACGATTGAATAGAAGGCTTCTTAGCTTTGCATTTTCAAGAGCAAGTGCATCATTTTGAGTTTTTAAATTCAAGTATTCGTTAAGGTTATTCACTTTTTCGTACACTCCGCCACTTAAAAAGTTTGCGGAACTAATTATTTTGCTTCTGTGGAAAGAATGGGATTGGATAGTTAGCGATAACGAGATACCCAAAAGCAGCAAAAACAGTAATCTATTACTGTTTTTAAAAATAAAATTAAATATTTGCTGCATTTCTTAACGGTATAATGTAAATAACTGTATGTCTTTTTTTGTAATCTAATTGTTATAAATTGACTTGTGCTTGAAGGCTTGCAAGTGTAACAAAAACGAATTACTTAATCAAAATGCTTTTAAATTTTGTAATGTTTTTAAGTGCCATACCAGTTCCTCTAACAACTGCTCTTAATGGATCTTCTGCAATGTAAACAGGTAAATCTGTTTTTTGCGAAATCCTTTTATCAAGACCTCTTAACATAGACCCTCCACCTGCAAGATAAATTCCTGTGTTGTAAATATCGGCTGCTAATTCAGGAGGTGTTTGTGATAAAGTTTCCATTACTGCATCTTCAATTCGTTGGATTGATTTGTCTAATGCTTTCGCAATTTCTCTATATGAAACTTCTACTTGTTTTGGTTTACCGGTAAGTAAATCTCTACCTTGGACTGACATGTCTTCTGGAGGAGTTTCTAAATCTTCAATAGCGGCACCAATTTGAATTTTGATTTTTTCAGCGGTACTTTCTCCAACAAAAAGATTGTGTTGTGTACGCATGTAATAAACGATGTCATTTGTAAATACATCACCAGCAATTTTTACTGATTTATCACATACAATTCCGCCTAATGCAATAACTGCAATTTCAGTTGTTCCGCCACCTATATCAACAATCATGTTTCCTTTTGGTTGCATGATGTCTATTCCAATACCTATTGCAGCTGCCATAGGTTCATGTATCAAATAAACTTCTTTACCATTTACTCTTTCACATGATTCTTTTACAGCTCTCATTTCCACTTCAGTAATACCTGAAGGGATACAAACAACCATTCTTAATGCGGGAGTAAACATTCTTTTTTTCAATGCCGGTATGCTTTTTATAAACATACTGATCATTTTTTCTGAAGCATCAAAATCAGCAATTACACCATCTTTCAAAGGTCTTATCGTTTTAATGTTTTCATGTGTTTTTCCCTGCATCATGTTGGCTTCTTTACCAACAGCGATGATTTTGCCTGAAACTCTATCACGAGCAACTATCGAAGGGCTGTCTATGACAACTTTATCATTATGTATGATTAAAGTGTTGGCGGTACCAAGGTCTATCGCAATATCCTCGGTCATGAAATCAAAAAATCCCATAAGTTTTTTAAGGGTTAAAAGTTATAAATTTGTGACGGGCAAAGTTAAACAAATTAATGTTTAAAATGACGAGTTCCTGTAAATACCATTGCAACTTTATTTTCATTACAATAATTAATACTCAATTCGTCTTTTATAGATCCTCCTGGCTGAATTACAGCAGTTATTCCGGCTTCTTTAGCGATTTCTACACAATCTGGAAAAGGGAAAAACGCGTCGCTTGCCATTACTGCACCATGCAAATCAAAGTGAAAATTATTCGCTTTTTCTATTGCTTGTTGCAAGGCATCAACTCTTGATGTCTGTCCTGTACCTGACGCAATAAGTGTACCGTTTTTTGCAAAAACAATCGTATTTGATTTTGTGTTTTTACAAATTTTAGAAGCAAAAATTAGATCCTGAATTTCTTGTTCAGTAGGTTCAGTTATAGTAACGGTTCTTAAGTCTTCTTTATTGTCGGTTATGTTGTTTCTTTCCTGAACTAAAATTCCGTTTAAGCAAGTACGAACTTGTTTTTGTGGTAATTCTACTTCGTTTTGGATTAATATAATTCGGTTTTTCTTTTCTTGTAAAATTGCAATGGCCTCAGTATCATATTCTGGAGCAATTACAACTTCGCAAAACAATTTGTTTATTTCTGAAGCAGTAGCAACATCAATTTTTGTATTCGAAATTAAAACACCTCCAAAAGCTGAAGTAGGATCGCAGGCCAAAGCCGCAAGATACGCTTCACTAATGGTATTTCTTGACGCTAAACCACAGGCATTATTGTGTTTTAATATAGCAAATGTAGGACCGTCATTTTTGAATTCATTAATCAAATTTACGGCAGCATCTACATCTAATAAATTATTATAAGACAATTCTTTTCCGTGAACTTTGTTGAACATTGCGTCAAAATTCCCGAAGAAAAATCCTTTTTGATGTGGGTTTTCGCCGTATCTCAAAACTTGACCGTTAGCAATACTTTGTTTGTATATTGTTTCGTCAGTGTTGAAATAATTGAATATCGCAGTGTCATAATGAGATGAAACATGAAATGCTTTTGTAGCCAATAATTTTCTGTCTTCCAATGTTGTAGCTCCATTTTGCTCTGTAATCAAGTCCAAAAGCAAACCATATTGGTCAACCGATGCTACAATTACAGTGTCCTTGAAGTTTTTTGCGGCAGCACGTATCAAAGAAATACCACCAATATCTATTTTTTCAATAATATCTGATTCACTAGCTCCGGAAGCTACTGTTTTTTCAAAAGGATATAAGTCAACAATTACTAAATCTATTTGTGGAATGTTGAACTCTATCATTTGTTGTACATCACTCTCGTTGTCTTGGCGGTTTAAGATTCCTCCAAAAACTTTTGGGTGTAATGTTTTTACTCTACCACCCAAAATAGAAGGGTAGGAAGTAACATCTTCAACAGGAATTACAGGTATTCCTAAATTTTTTATAAAATCCTCAGTCCCTCCAGTAGAATAAAGTGTAACATTTTGACTGTTTAGTTGTCTTACTATAGGTTCTAATCCTTCTTTTGAAAATACAGAGATTAATGCAGATTGAATTGTTTTTGTTGTGTTCATTATGTAGTTATAGTTATAAAGTGCAAAAATAGTTTTTTAATGTGAAAATTAAGCCATTTGAAAATGAGATAATGTGTAATTTTTACTCCTATTTCATTGGCAAAGGTAAAATAATTGATTCACACGGCAACGAATACGTTTTTCATTAGGTTTTTGATTAATATTTATGGAATTTTACTTTAATACAAAAAAGATTTTATGCTAGTTTACCTTCGATTATTAAAAGAGAGTTTGGGCTTTGCAATGAATGCATTGCGAAACAACAAGTTAAGAACATTGCTTTCTTTGTTAGGAGTTACTATTGGAATTTTTTCGATTATAGCTGTACTTGCGGCTGTGGATTCTTTAGACAGAAAAATTACAAAAGATTTGAGCAGTTTGGATAAAAATACGATTTATCTAATGAAGAGATCTTTTGGGCCTTCAGAGATTCCTGAATGGAAAAGAGAACAGTTTCCTAATATGAAATATGACGAATATATTTATATGAAAGGAGCGATGACTAGTACTGAACAGATGGGATATCAAATGTTTACTAGAAGGGAATCTATTAAATATGAATCGAAAACAGTAAGTGATGTTAACATAATTCCAGCTTCTCATGAGTTTATTGATATTCAGGGTCTTGAATTTGAAAAAGGAAGGTTTTATAATGAATCTGAATCTAATTCAGGAGCAACTGTTATTATCCTAGGTCATGAAATTGCAAAATCATTATTTGAGGATGTAACTGATCCTATAGGTAAAAACGTTCGTTTGTATGGACAGCGATTTACTGTTATTGGCGTTTTGAAAAAACAAGGAGCTGGCTTATTTGGTGGTGATAGCGATGATACTACTGCATATTTGCCTGTGAATTTTGTTCGACAATTGTATGGTGATAATTCAGAGAAAGTTTTAACGGTAGTTGTTTTTAAACCGATTAAAGGAGTAGATATGGATTCTTACAAAGCTGAAATTTCTCAAAAATTAAGAAAATTCAGAGGGTTGAAGGCTGGTGAAATTGATAATTTTTTCATTAATGTTTTTTCGGGCCTAACGGATCTTATTGATGGGATTTTAGGACAAATGAATGTTGTAGGCTGGATAATTAGTGGTTTTTCGTTACTGGTAGGAGGTTTTGGGATTGCCAATATTATGTTTGTTTCGGTAAAAGAGCGAACTAATTTGATTGGAATTCAGAAATCATTAGGAGCCAAAAACAGATTTATACTATTTCAATTTTTGTTTGAAGCCATAATACTTTCAGTGATTGGCGGAATGATTGGACTTTTTCTGGTTTGGATAATTTCTGTAATCTTGACAAAAGCATTAGATTTCGAATTTGTTTTAAGCGCTGGGAATATTATTCTGGGAACTGGATTAGCTGCTGTAATTGGATTGATATCCGGAATACTTCCTGCTATTTCTGCTTCAAAATTAGATCCTGTGGAAGCGATTAGAACAGGAATGTAAATTATACGAACTCTATTAAAGAAATAAAAAAACAGCTTTCAAATAATTTTGAAAGCTGTTTTTATTTGTAGTGAAATAGTTGAAAAATAAAAAATCCCGATTGCTTCGGATTTTCATTTATCTAATAGTATTGTTTTGAATCAAATCGATATACAAGTTGATCTTGTCTTTCAATTCTTTTCTAGGTGTAATAAAGTCTAAGAAACCATGTTCAAGTAAGAACTCAGCAGTTTGGAAACCTTCCGGTAAATCTTTACCTGTTGTGTCTCTTACAACTCTTGGTCCGGCAAAGCCAATTAATGCGCCTGGTTCAGAAATATTAATGTCTCCCAACATGGCGTAAGAAGCAGTTGTTCCTCCAGTTGTTGGATCCGTACATAACGAAATGTAAGGCAACTTTGCTTCGGCAAGTTGAGCCAGTTTTACTGATGTTTTTGCTAATTGCATTAATGAATATGCAGCTTCCATCATTCTTGCTCCACCTGATTTTGAAATCATTAGAAAAGGCAGTTTGTTTTTGATGGCGTGATCGATTCCTCTTGCGATTTTTTCTCCCACTACAGCTCCCATAGAACCTCCGATAAAGGCAAAATCCATACAGCAGATAACAACATCTTTTCCTTTTGATTTACCAACTCCGGTACGCACTGCATCTTTAAGTTTGGTTTTTTCCATAACATCTTTCAAACGATCTGCATATTTTTTTGTGTCAACAAAATGCAAAGGATCTTTAGAAGTCATGTTTTTATCTAATTCAACAAATTCATTGTTGTCAAATAAAATTTGAAAATATTCTGTACTTCCAATTCTAACGTGAAAACCATCTTCGGGACTTACAAATAAGTTACGAGCTAGTTCATCGGCATCAATAATTTTTCCAGTTGGAGATTTGTACCAAAGTCCTTTTGGAATGTCCATTTTGTCTTCGGTAGCAGTAGTAATCCCTTTTTCTTTTCTTTTAAACCAAGCCATATTTATTGTTTTTGTTGTTTCAGGTTTAAGGTTTAAAGTTTTGAAACCTTAAACCTGAAACTTTAAACTTTTTATTATAATGTATTTACGTTGTTCAAGTCAGCAAATGCTTGCTCAAGTCTTGCGTTGAAAGTAACTTCACTTTCACGCAACCATTTTCTTGGATCGTAATATTTTTTGTTTGGAGCATCAGAACCTTCTGGGTTCCCAATTTGAGTTTTCAAATAATCGATGTTTTTTACCATGTAATCACGGATACCTTCCGTGAAAGCAAATTGTAAATCAGTATCGATATTCATTTTTATTACTCCGTAGCTTATTCCTTCTCTGATTTCTTCTAATGTAGAACCTGAACCACCATGGAAAACGAAGTCTACCGGGTTGTGTCCTGTATTGAATTTATTTTGAACAAAATCTTGAGAATTTTTTAAGATTTTTGGAGTCAATTTTACATTTCCTGGTTTGTAAACTCCATGTACGTTTCCAAAAGCAGCTGCAATTGTAAATTTAGGGCTTACTTTAGAAAGTTCTTCGTATGCGTAAGCAACTTCTTCAGGTTGTGTGTATAATTTAGAACTATCAACATCAGAATTGTCAACACCATCTTCTTCACCACCTGTAATTCCAAGTTCGATTTCAAGTGTCATTCCCATTTTGCTCATTCTTTCTAAATATCCTTTGCAAATTTCGATGTTTTCTTCGATAGGCTCCTCAGATAAGTCAATCATGTGAGAAGAAAATAATGGTTTTCCAGTTTCAGCAAAATGTTTTTCTGAAGCATCTAATAAACCGTCAATCCAAGGCAATAATTTTTTTGCGCAGTGGTCAGTATGTAAAATTACGGTTGCTCCGTAAGCTTCCGCCAAAGTATGAATGTGTAATGCACCAGCAATTCCACCAGCGATTGCTGCTTTTTCACCTGCATTAGAAAGTCCTTTTCCTGCATTAAATTGTGCTCCTCCATTAGAGAATTGAATGATAACCGGAGCATTAAGTTTTGCTGCAGTTTCAAGTACACCATTGATCGTATTTGATCCCGTAACATTTACTGCCGGAAGTGCAAATCCTTTTTCTTTAGCATAATTAAAAATTTCCTGAACCTGATCTCCTGTAGCTACGCCTGGTTTTATGTTGTGTGCCATTGTAATTTTTTTAGTTATTTTATTTAGTTTTTAGTTTGCAAAAATAAGAATTAATTAGCATTAGAACGGATAATTTATTCCAAAATTTAAAACGGAGTTAGCAAAATTGTATTCTCTAAACCATCTTTTGTTGGTTTCATTGGCTGGATTGTAGGTTTTAAATCCTAAATCAAAACGAATTACAAAAAAACTCAGGTCATATCTAAGCCCAAATCCAGTGCCTAATGCGATATCTTTTAAGTCCTTAAATTGTGTAAATGTCGATTTCTCATCCTCTACATTGTCCAATACGTTCCAAATATTTCCTGCATCGGCAAAAAGGGCTCCTTTTAAACTGCCTAATATTTTAAAGCGATACTCTCCGCTAATGGCAATTTTCATATTTGCCTCATTAAAATCGTCTAATGCGCCACTGCTGCCCGGTCCTAAACCATACGGTTGCCATGCTCTGTTGTCATTTGATCCTCCTGAAAAATAACTTCTTGAAAAAGGAATGTAGTCTGAATTTCCAAATGGAATGGCTATCCCGAAAAACGATCGGAATGCAAATATTTTTTCTTTGGATAGATCCCAATGTTTAATGTAATCAAATTCTGTTTTTATGTATTCTGAATATTCTAAATTGAATATTTCATAATTGCCAGTTGAGTTTTTCTTTTGATTAGTTGTTGCTGCAATAGCAGATAAAATGGTTCCAGCCGATTCTATTTTTGTTTTAAAAAGATAAAATGTATTGTCTGTTAAATCCTTTTTGGTTGTTTTTGAGAAAGTAAAACTGGTCGCCAAAATAAAGTCATTTTCCGTAAGCCTAAGTCTTCGCTCTTCAATGCTTTTTACAGATTGAAAATCTTCGGCTTCTAATGGTTTCAAAAAGTTAGCGTTGCCTGTGAGCGCATCATTAGTAAAGCCAGCGGTTCCCTCTTCAATAAGCAAATTTTTATCAATGTCATTGTTATAATAGGAAGGATTTGTGTTGTATTCTTTGCTGATTTCATTCAAAGCATTATAAGAAGAACCGTAAACATTAAAGTAATTCTGTTGATTTAGGTTTCGCACAAACTGAGTGTTGAACAAATCAAATCTGGCGGTATTGTTTCTTTTTGGAGTCCAATTATAGGATAATGCTCCTGTAAAATTCTCTTTGTCTAGACCAATATTTTGTTGTTTTGCAAAACCCATTGTGATTAGTGTTGATGGAATCATGCTTTTAGGAATGATTTTTTCAGTGCTGAAAGGCATGAAAATCCTTGGAATGTTAAGTTTTAAATCCAAACCATATTCAGATACATTGAAGAAATTATTCTTTGGATTCGCTAAATCCTTTGAAGATCCAATATTACCACGCACAGCTAATTCCAGTGTTTCGGCTCCGTTGAAAACATTTCGAATTGTTTCAGAAACACTTAAGCCCACACCAAAATCCTGTATGTTAGAATGAGTAACATCTAATGTTGTCCCAAAACTATATTTTTTTCGGGGTGTCAAATACACTTTTGCAATCAATGATTGTGCAGTGGAATCTCTTGGGTCAACTTCATATTGTATTGAGGGATAGTTGAAAATTTTAAGATTGTTTAAATACCGAGTTGTCAAGACGGTTTTATAATCGGCAAATAATCCTCCTTTTGTAATGAAGATAGCATTAGTAATTGCTCGTGGTTTGTACCTTAATTTGTTCTGACTGTATAGATTAAAGTTCTTGTAAGTAGTGCTGTCTGTAATTTTTATACTGTTATTGCTTGGGGAATAATCAGTGTAAATATTTACATCACTTATTTTGTATATTTTAAAAGGTTCTGTTCGGGTTGAATCACCATTTTGATATGAATAATTATTAATCATCAGGTTTATATTTGCCTGATTGACTTTTTTAATGGTGTCTATGTCAAAAGTTACATAATTAGGTTGAAAATAATACACTCCGTTGTTCCTGAAATGAGTGGTGATTCTGTTTTTTTCATTCTCAAAATCTTCTGTTTTATATTGATTTCCGGATTTGATAAATGTGTTTGACTTGTTGCTCTCATATAAAGAATCTAAAGCCGGAGTTAAAATAGTAGTTCTCAAGGAATCTAAAAAATAAGCATTTCCAGGAGTAATGGCGTATTTTATCTTGCCCTTTTTGATACTCAAAGTGTCTATTTTGTAATTGGCATTGACATTAAAAAAACCATTGTTGAAATAATAATATTTCAAACGCAACAATGATTTATCAGCTCTGTCTTTATCGATAATTACGGGAGGTTCTCCAGTTTTTTTTAAGAAATCATGGATCCCGTGATACCAGAACGATTTTCCAAGTCGATTAACTTGTTTTTCAGAGAGCCATTTTGATTTTCTTCTAAATTTTTCCGGATTATTTGTAAACTTGGCTTGATAGGTTGAATCTGGATTTAGGTTGGCAAGATTGTAAAGATTCAATCTTAAACGGTATCCAAGTAAGGTACTGTTTGGCTTTTGATACAGTTGATTAAAAACATTTTCATCCTTAATTGTTTTGTCATTTACAGTAATTTCGTTTTTTGTAAGCAGAAGTTTTCCATCCGGAACTCTTTTTACAGCGTTACAAGCGCAAATTAGTATTGCAATTAGAATAAATGCAGTTATTTTTGTGGAAGTTTTTTTCAAGTGTTCTAAAATATTTAATTCAAAAGTACATTATTTTATGGTTAGTAAAAACCAAATAAAGCTTATAACGAGTTTGCAGCAAAAAAAATATAGAATTGCCAATAAATTATTTTTTGCCGAAGGCGTAAAAGGGATTCATGAACTATTGGAGTCTAATTTTGAATTGGAACATTTGTATACCACCCAAAATGATTTTGAAGAAGTTCCAGCAGCTAAAAAAACGATTATTCAAGAAAATGATTTAAAAAAAATAAGTGCATTAGCAACTCCAAATACTTGTTTGGGAGTTTTTAAAATGCCATTGGAAAAACCAATTATTGAAACCGGTTTAATAGTAGCGCTTGATGCAATTCGTGATCCGGGAAATTTAGGGACTATATTGCGTTTGTGTGATTGGTTTGGTGTTAAACAGTTGTTGTGTTCCAAGGAAACGGTTGATATTTATAATCCAAAAGTTGTTCAGGCAACTATGGGTTCTATAGCCAGAGTTAACGTAAATTATATTGATCTTAATGCTTTTATTGTACAAACACAACTACCCGTTTTTGGTACTTTTATGGATGGCGAGAATATTTATAAATCGGTTTTGCCCAAAGAAGGAATAATTATTATGGGTAATGAAGCTAATGGAGTTTCTGCAGCACTTGAAAAATTAGTAAAAAACAGACTCACAATTCCTCGTTTTGGAGATCTTCAAAAAACAGAAAGCCTTAATGTTGCCACCGCTACCGCTATAGTATTAAGCGAGTTTTGTAGAGGGTAAGTCTTTAATGGAAAGTAAAATTAATGAAGACTGCTCTGGTTTTCAAGGATTCTATATTGCTTGTCCATGGACTGTTTGGGTCTTTGTCTCGGATTAATTCGTCATTCATCCCAAAAACACCTCTTATGGAAGGGGAAAATATAAAATATTCTGAAAAAAGATCAATTCCGAAACCCAATTCATAATTAGTTGTCCACGCTTTTACTCTAAAGCGTTGTTCTAAATTGTCATCAATTAATTTAGAATTGCTGGACAAGTTTAACGTTGCAGATACACCTCCCACTAAATAAGGACGAATATTCCCTGTTCTAAGTGAGGAGAATTTCACTAATAACGGAAAATGGATGTAAGTACTATTCACTTCCCTAAGCGCATCTCCACTGTTTGTGAAATTTGGATAATATAAGTCTCTTTTGGTATAATAAAGACCTGGCTCAAATCTCAAGTCAATATATTCCTGAAGTTTCAAATCAGCGACGATTCCTACATTAAATCCGGTAGTTCTTTTTATAAGAATATCAGGTCCTACCGTTTTATAGTCTATTTTGAAATCATACGAGTTGAATCCCAGATAAAACCCGTAGTACATTCTCTTTTTTTGAAAATTTTCCAAATTAATAATAGGGTCTCTGCTAAATATGTTTTTAGACTTTTGAGCGTATCCTTTTATAATAAAAGCAAAAAATAGTAAGACAATTATTTTTCTCATGTTTATGCTGAAATCTTCAGTATTATTTTTTAGAAGCTGAGTAAATGGTAGCTACACCAAAAGTTTGTGGTAAGGCTACAACATCTATAAACCCAATTTTTCTTAAAATATTGTTTAATGCTTCTCCATAAGGAAATGCAGCAGCAGATTCAGATAAATATCCATAAGCAACATCATCTTTAGAGAAAACTTTGCCTATTAATGGAAGAATGTTTTTAGTGTAAAAATTATATCCTTGTTTGTAAGGTGTTTTGTCTGGAACCGAAGTTTCTAGAATCACAAATACTCCGTTAGGTTTTAAGACTCTTAAAATTTCAGCTAAGCCTTTTTCTAAGTTTTCAAAATTACGTACTCCAAAAGCAACGGTTATCGCATCAAAATAGTTGTCTTCAAAAGGCATGTTTTCTGAGTCTGCTAAAATCATTTCAATAGTATTAGAAAGATTTTTAGAAGCAATTTTCTTTACGCCCACTTCCAGCATTCCTGCAGAGATATCTAGTCCGATGATTTTTTCAGCATTTGTTTGCGCCATCAAAATTGCCAAATCACCAGTTCCGGTTGCAATATCCAGAATAATCTTCGGGTTTGACTTTGAAACTATTTGCAATACTTTTTTACGCCATTTTATATCAATACCGAAAGAAATGACACGATTCAGATTGTCATAATTTCCAGAAATGGTGTCAAACATTTTAGCAACTTGTTCTTTTTTACCTAGAGCTGAATCTTTATAGGGTGTTATTTTTTCTGACATTTTTTTATTTTGTACAAATATAATACAAACTTGACGAACTTAAAATGGGTTTCAAAAATTAGAAACAAGTTTTATTTTTAGTTTTTGAAATAGCTTAAAAACCAGAATTCACTTTATTTGAAATATCACTAAAAGTGGGTATTGTAACTAAGGATTTTATTGTACAAATTTGTTATTCAGGAAAATAACCATATTAAATGATTAAAAGAGAACCGATCAACCAAATCAAGTGGATAATTTTAGCGTTTTTTATCTCATTTGTTCTTGTTAGCTGTTTTGAAAACACTGTTTTACAAAGCAGTGTTGTTGTTAAAGCGCAACATACGTTCTTAGGATTAAATTTGTTTTTGGAAATTTTAATTTTTTTCGTCTTTAGTACCTTCGTGGTATTTGGTATTAAAGGCTTTTTTGAGATGTATTCTCAGAAAACTTCAAATGTTATAATCTTCATTTCTGGAGTATTACTAATATTTGTAATTTTTATTTTATGTTATCAAATCCTCTTTCAAGAGTAGGTCATCTCTTTGATCAATGGTTAAAAAAAAACATCCCGTAAAAAGGATGTTTTTTTGTTTTATTTTCTAATGAATGTCTGATACGAATAATCGTAGAGATGTTTTTCATCCTTCTTATTAAATTCTGAGGCTATTATTTTCCACTCTTCATCATTAATATCGGGGAAATGCGCATCACCCTCAAAGTTGTGATGAACACGTGTAATTTCTATTTTGTCAGTGAAGGGAAGTCCTAATGTATAAATTTCACCACCGCCAATTATGAATGTGTCTTCGTCTTTTGGACAAATTGCTAATGCTTTATCAATACTGTCAACTATGATACAACCTTCGGCTTGATATTCTTTCTGTCTGGTGATTATAACGTGGGTTCTGTTTGGTAAAGGTTTCGGAAAACTTTCAAATGTCTTTCTTCCCATTATAATATGATGTCCGGAGGTAAGGGATTTAAATCTTTTGAAATCATTTGGCAAATGCCAAACCAGTTCGTTGTCCTTACCTAGAGCATTATTTTCGGCAACGGCCGCAATCATTATTATCATAATTGATTTACTGTTATTTAAGGTCGTCGTTGTTGACCTGTGTTTGTAATTGATCCAGTTTTTTTTGTTGTAAAGCGACTAGTCGGTCTATTTGTTCTCTTTCCCAATTTTTATTCATAAAACGATCTGTGATGAAAATTTTTATAAAATGTAAAATAAAGAGGAACAACCAAATCGTAATTACCCAAATTGACCAGTGAGAATCTACGGCAATTTCGAAAAATTTATTAGCAATAAATAAAAGCAAACTCCCTAAAACGAAAAGAACAAAATGAAAATACAGTCTTTTTTTTTGTTTAATTCTTCTCCTTGCATACTCGTACTGTTCGTGTAGTTCTTTTTCCATTGATCAAAATTTAGGTTATAAAGGTAAAATTTATTTTGGAAAGTCACTATTTTGCCTATAGATTATTTAGAATGAAAACGTTTTCTGATTTTTGAATAGTAAATTTTACCCAGCTATAATTATTGAATTATTCATAAATTAACATAGTTTGGGCTATTCTATTAAATCTTTGGGTCTCTGTTGAAAGTTCAAATTCTTTTATTTTCTTTGTCTTATAAATCTATAAATGAAATAGTTATGGCAATCAAGAAACAATTCGTTAAAACAAAACCAGTTTGTAAAGTTACTTTTTCGGTAGCTGCAAAAGAGGCAAGTCAAGCTTCCGTTGTAGGAGATTTCAATAATTGGAGTGTTGCTGATGGTGCTTTGAGCAAATTAAAAAATGGTACTTTCAAAGGTGTATTTGATGTAAACAAAGATGCAGCTTATGAATTCAAATACGTTATAGACGGTACATTTGTAAATGAGCCGGAAGCCGATTCTTTCAAATGGAATGAGTTTGCAGGAAATGAAAACGGTGTTTTAGTAGTTTAACTAAAACACCGTTTTTTTATTGGATTAGACCGCAACACTACCTTTTATCAAGGCATGTGGTTCATAGCCTTCGAGAGTGAAATCGTCAAAATCGAATGCGAAGATGTCTTTTATATTTGGATTCAAAATCATTTTAGGCAATGGTTTTGGCTCACGGGACAATTGCAATTCAAGTTGTTCAAAATGATTGTTGTAAATGTGTGCGTCGCCAAAAGTGTGAATGAATTCACCTGGCTCCAAGTCGCAAACCTGTGCAATCATCATGGTGAGTAATGCATAAGAAGCAATATTAAAAGGAACACCTAGGAAAATATCAGCACTTCGCTGGTACAATTGACACGATAACTTGCCGTCAGAAACATAAAACTGAAAGAAAGCGTGGCAAGGAGGCAAAGCGGCTTTATTGTTGGCTACATTTTCGTCAAATGATTTTGTAGTGTCCGGAAGCACCGAAGGATTCCATGCCGAAACCAACATTCTGCGACTGTTAGGATTGGTTTTTAATTCCTTAATAAGTTCTGAGATTTGGTCAATCTCTTCGCTATTCCAGTTGCGCCATTGGTGTCCATAAACGGGTCCTAAATCTCCATTGGCATCAGCCCAAGCATCCCAAATTTTAACTCCATTTTCTTGAAGGTAGTTGATGTTTGTATCCCCTTTTAAAAACCAAAGCAATTCGTAGATAATAGATTTTAGGTGTAATTTTTTAGTGGTAACCATTGGGAAACCTTCATTCAAATCAAAACGCATTTGGTAACCAAATACACTTTTTGTTCCTGTTCCGGTACGATCTCCTTTTTGACAACCGTTTTCCATTACGTGTTGCACTAAGTCTAAATATTGCTTCATTGTATCTTTATTCTATTTGCGGTAAGCGAGTTTAGTTTTTATATATTTTTCCGTCTTTCATTACAAATACGACTTTTTCCAGCGTTTTGATAGTATTCAAAGGATTTTCATCAACGGCGATAATATCTGCCAAAAAGTTTTCTTTGATTTGTCCTACTTCATTTCCAATGCCTAATAACATGGCATTTGTTGTTGTTGCTGATTGTATAGCGGCTAATGCGGGCATTCCGGCTTCAACCATATAACCAAATTCCTTTGCATTTGTACCATGAGCAAAAACTCCTGCGTCGGTTCCAAAAGCAATTTTGACTCCTTTTTTATATGCTTTGGCAAAAGTAGCTTTCAATTGTGGGCCAACTTCTCTGGCTTTCGGAACTACTATGTCAGGATAAAAACCAGTAATCTCTGCATTTTTTTCAACTTCTTTTCCAGCAGTCAAGGTAGGAACTAAATAAGCATCATATTTTTTCATCAATTCCATTGTCTCTTCACTCATAAAGGTGCCGTGCTCAATGGTTTTTATACCGCCTAATATGGCTCGTTGCATGCCTTCATCACCGTGGGCATGAGCGGCAGTAAGCATATTATAATCTTTTGCAGTTGTAGTGATAGCTTTAATTTCTTCTAAAGTAAACTGAGGATTTTTACCACTTTTTGCCACGCTTAAAACACCGCCTGTAGCTGTGATTTTAATAACATCGGCTCCTTCTTTATAGCGTTCTCTTACTGCTTTTACTGCTTCTTCCGGAGAATTGATTACACCTTCATGTGGGCCTGGATCGCCTACAAGTTTTCTATTGCTTCCGTTCGTTGGGTCAGCATGTCCGCCTGTTGTGGCAATCGATTTTCCTGCAGTATATATTCTTGGACCTTTTACGATTCCTTTGTTAATAGCATTTCTTATGGAGATATTAACGCCGGTTCCTCCTAAATCACGTACGGTTGTGAATCCGGCCAGAAGTGTGATTTCGGCACAACGAACTGCTTGAAATGCAACGTCAGCCTCGTTGTCTAAATATTTCGACATGTAACTTTTAGTGTCGTGCTCTCCTTCAATATGCACGTGTAAATCGATAAGACCTGGCAATACATATTTGTTTTTTAGGTCGATTTCAATGTCTTCGGGTTTGGATTTAGATACAAACCCATCTTGTATTTTTATGATTTTGTTTTTAGAAACAACTATGGTTTGGTTCGATAACTCTTTGCCAGATTGAGTGTTTAGAATTTTTCCGCAGTGTAAATAATAATCTTGAGAAAAAACGACTGTAGAAATAAATAAGGTTACGGCAATAAGGACAAATTTTGTTTTCATAGATTAGTTTTATAACAGATGTCAATAAAAATATATAAAAAAGTGCAGCATTAAATACAGCTGCATTTTTTACGAGGTTAATCGTTTATGTATCAAATAATGCAATAATGAAAATCAAGATAAAGTTATCTCTTCGAGATTTCGTCTCTAATTTTTGCTGCTTTTTCGTAATCTTCATGTGAAACCGCTTGGTCTAACAGCTCATTTAATTCCTGTAAACTGTGTTTAGAATAGGTTTCTCCAGATTGATTGCTTTCCTCTTCATGACCAAAAGTCTCTGGATTAGACAACACATCGTCAATTTCTTGAGAGTCTTTATTGGCTTCCAATGGATTTGCTTTCAAGTATATTCCTGCTTTGTCCAAGATGTTTTTGTAGGTAAAAATAGGAGCATTAAAACGCAACGCTAACGCAATTGCATCGGATGTTCTGGCATCAATAATTTCCTCTATTTTATCTCTTTCGCAAATGATACTCGAATAAAAAACACCATCAACTAGCTTATGAATAATGACTTGTTTTACCACAATATCAAAACGTTCTGCAAAATTTTTAAATAAATCATGAGTCAAAGGACGTGGTGGTTTTATTTCTTTTTCTAATGCAATAGCAATTGATTGTGCTTCAAAAGCACCAATGACAATGGGTAATTTTCTTTCGCCATCAACCTCGTTCAATATCAAAGCATAGGCTCCGTTTTGAGTTTGACTGTATGAAATTCCTTTTATGGATAATTTAACTAAGCTCATAATTCTTAAATGGGTAAGTACAGCGTACTTATTTTTGATGAAAATCAAGTTTCATTTTTTGTTAAAAAAAATGCTACTTAAAAGCAAAGATACAAATATCTTGTTTTTAAGTAGCATTTAAATCGATTTAATGATTTCCTGTTTTAGGAATTCTGAGCTTTGAAAGCTTTAAATTTCTCTATTAATTTTGGTACAATTTCAAAAGCATCTCCAACAACTCCGTAGTCAGCTACTTTGAAAAATGGTGCTTCCGGATCGCTGTTGATTACAACTTTAACTTTAGAAGAGTTGATTCCTGCAATGTGTTGTATCGCTCCCGAAATTCCAATCGCTATATATAAGTTAGTAGCCACCGGTTTTCCAGTTTGTCCTACGTGTTCTCCGTGAGGTCTCCATCCTAAATCAGAAACTGGTTTTGAACAAGCAGTTGCAGCTCCAAGAACTGTAGCTAATTCCTCTACCATTCCCCAGTTTTCTGGACCTTTTAATCCACGACCAGCAGAAACTACTATGTCAGCATCAGCAATGGAAACTTTTCCAGAACCTTTTTCTACCGATTCTACTTTTACACCAAAATCATTGTCTCCAATAGTTGGGTTAAAATCTTCTTGAGTTAATGTAGATGCATTTTCAAAAACACCATAAGAGTTTTTAGCAAGGCCAAGAACTTTTACGTCTGTTGCAATTTCAGTAATATTAAAAGCTTTGTTTGAAAAAGCATTTCTTTTTACTTGAAAAGGCGAAGTTGAAACCGGTAATCCTACAACATTTGACGCATAACCAGCTTCTAAAGCTACTGCAACAAGTGACGAAAGATAAATACTATCTGTAGTTGATGAAAGTAAAACTAATTTTACGTTTTCTTTTTGAGCAGCTTGTTTGATAACATCGGCGTATGCTTTTGCTGTAAAACCTGATAATTTATCGTTGTTTACTTTCAATACTTTGTCTACTCCGTATTTTGACAATTCTGAAACATCTCCTGCATTTACTGTTACAGCCGTAACGGTAGTTCCTAAAGTTTCCGCTACTTTTTTTGCGTAAGAAGCTAATTCGAATGCAACTTTTTTAAATTTTCCTTCTGCGTATTCCGCATATATTAATATTGACATAATGATTTTAGATTTTAGATTAACGATTTTAGAATTTTGATTTTAGAAATTAGACTAATGATTCTCGATTTTTTTTGCTCCCGAAACTTCGGGACAGCAATCAAAAATCGTTAATCTTCAATCAGCAATCAAAACATTAAATCACTTTCGCCTCGTTGTGTAATAAATTGATTAATTCATCTAAATTGTCAGGAGAAATTAATTTCACTGCTGATTTAGGAGCTGGTTTTTCAAATTTCACTGCTTTTGTGTTTACAGTTGCATCCACAGGCTCCAGAATTGTCAAGGCTTTGGTTCTTGCTGTCATAATTCCTCTCATGTTTGGAATGCGTAAGTCTTTTTCTTCAACCAATCCTTTTTGTCCACCAATGATTAATGGTAAAGTAGTAGCAACGGTTTCTTTTCCTCCGTCAATTTCACGAACAGCTTTTACATTTGTTCCGTCAACAGTCAGGTTAGTACAAGAATTAAGGAAGTTGTATCCTAAAATTCCGGCTATCATTCCAGGAACCATTCCGCCATTATAGTCTAAAGATTCTTTTCCAGCGATAATTACATCGTAACTTCCGTTTTTAATTACTTCAGCAAGTTGTTTGGCAACGAAAAATCCGTCAGTAGGATTTGCGTTTACACGAATGGCTTCGTTAGCGCCTATTGCTAATGCTTTTCTTAAAGTTGGTTCGGTTTCTGGTCCTCCAACATTTACAACAGTTACAGTTGCGCCTTGTTGTTCTTGAAACCAAATGGCACGCGTTAAACCAAATTCGTCATTTGGATTGATTACGTATTGTACTCCATTGGTGTCAAATTCAGAATCACCGTTGACAAAGTTGATTTTTGAAGTAGTATCAGGAACGTGACTGATGCAAACTAATATTTTCATAAGTATATATTTTGATTTTTCTAAAAAGCTTTGACAAATTTAAAATAATAATTCGAATAATATACTATGCATGCATAATATTTTTCAATACTATTACGATTTCGTAGCCCGGATAGCAGCGGCATCCTTCCTGTGGCTCCTTTAGCCACAGGAAGATACAGCGGATAGCCGGAAATAGCTCCTGAAAATTATCCCTATAAATCATGATTAATTTAAAGTAATTTATGCTTTTAAGTGATATAAAATATTTATTTTTGCTTTTTCGAAAATTAGACACATACAACATATAATATGAGAACGATACAATTTAGAGAGGCCATTTGCGAAGCGATGAGTGAAGAAATGCGTCACGATGAGTCCATATACTTAATGGGTGAAGAAGTTGCAGAATACAATGGTGCGTACAAAGCATCTAAAGGAATGCTTGCTGAATTTGGTGAGAAAAGAGTAATTGATACTCCTATTGCTGAGCTTGGTTTTACTGGTATTGCAGTAGGATCAGCAATGAACGGATGTAGACCTATTGTAGAATACATGACTTTCAATTTCTGTTTAGTAGGGATTGACCAGATTATAAACAATGCTGCCAAAATGCGTCAGATGACTGGTGGACAATTTAATGTGCCTATCGTTTTTCGTGGTCCAACAGCTTCGGCAGGACAATTAGGAGCGACTCACTCACAAGCATTAGAAAACTGGTTTGCGAATACTCCGGGTCTTAAAGTGGTAGTTCCATCTACAGTTTATGATGCTAAAGGTTTGTTGAAAGCAGCTATTCGTGACAATGATCCTGTAATTTTCATGGAATCAGAACAAATGTATGGTGACAAAGGTGAAGTGCCAGATGGTGAATACACTATTCCACTTGGAGTTGCTGATATCAAACGTGAAGGTACGGATGTAACAATAGTTTCTTTTGGAAAAATTATCAAAGAAGCGCATATTGCTGCTGACGAATTAGCCAAAGAAGGAATTTCTTGTGAAATTATCGATTTGAGAACCGTACGTCCTATGGATTATGAGACGATTTTAACATCGGTTAAAAAAACGAACAGATTAGTTGTTCTTGAGGAAGCTTGGCCTTTTGCAAGTGTCGCTTCAGAAATTACCTATATTGTTCAAGAACGCGCTTTTGATTTCTTGGATGCGCCAATTCAACGTATCACAACTGCTGATACTCCAGCGCCTTATTCTCCAGTATTACTGAAAGAATGGTTGCCAAATGCGGGTGATGTGGTAAAAGCGGTTAAAAAAGTAATGTATAAAAAATAAATTTTTTTAGATTTTGATTTTTAGATAAACTTTAACAGTCGACGGTCTAAATTTCAATTAATCTAGATGTCTAAATACCTATATTTGAAACTTCATCAATTATTTATTTGATGAAGTTTTTTTTTGAATGATTATGAAAAAGAATCTCTTATTTCTCTTGTTTTTTCTGTTGGTTTCTGCAAGCGCAGTTTTTGCACAAACTAAAGTGAGCGGTATTGTGGTAGACAAATCAAATCAGCCTATTCCTTTTGCAAATGTAGTTTTTAAAGGCTCCAGTGAAGGGATTGTGACTAATGAAGACGGTAAGTTTTATCTTGAATCCCAAAAATCATACTCCATTTTGCTGATATCTTCAGTAGGTTTTTCTGAGAAAGAAATTATTTTGGACAAACTTGTAAATTACAATTTCAAAATTCAGCTGAGTGAAGCCGAAAGCCTAAGCGAAGTAGTTGTTTTTGCCGGAAAAACGTCTAAAAAAAATAATCCTGCGCTAGATATTCTTAAAAAAATTTGGGAAAGAAAACGCAAAAACGGACTCTATTTGTTTGACCAATACCAGATGGAAAAGTATGAAAAAATAGAATTTGACATGAATTCTATTGACAGCGCTTTCATGAAAAGCAAGCTTTTCAAAGGAATGGAGTTTATATTCGATCAAATGGATACTTCCAGAGTAACTGGGAAAACCTATTTGCCTATTTTTATAAATGAATCGCTCAATGATGTTTATGGTGATAATAAATTAAAGAAGGTAAAAGAAAAAATAAAAGCCAATAAAACGTCTGGTTTCAATGGGAATCAACAAATTTTAACTTTTGTAAAAGACTTGTATTCGGATTACAATATCTACAACAATTACTTGACTTTTTTTGACAAAAGCTTTACCAGTCCGTTGTCTAAAACAGGGATTGATGTCTATAATTATGTGTTGAAAGACAGTGCGTATATAGATAAAAAATGGTGTTATAATATTGTTTTTTATCCAAGGCGAAAAAACGAATTGACTTTCAAAGGAGATTTTTGGGTGAATGATTCGACATTTGCCATAAAGAAAATCAATATGGCAGTTACCAAAAGCGCCAATATTAACTGGGTAAAAGATATTTACTTAGAGCAAGAATTTGAAGTGGTCAGTGATTCTGTTTTCTTATTGACTAAGGATTATCTAATGTCTGACTTTGCTTTAAACAAAAAAGAAAATTCTAAAGGAGTTTACGGTAAACGAACCAGTTTTTATAGAAATCATCAATTTAATAAGGAGCAACCAGTATCTTTTTATAAAGATGAGGTTAATTATATGGATGACGAAGTCTACAATAAAACGGATGAATACTGGAATGAAAACCGTTTTGAAAACCTAAGCAAGGATGAATTGGGCGTTTATAAAATGCTCGACACGTTGGAAACCGTAGATAAATTTAAGCGATTGTATAGTTTGGTTTCGATACTTGGAAGCGGTTATGTAGAATTTAAAAACTTCGATTACGGACCTGTTTTTTCCACATTTGGATATAATGAAGTTGAAGGAGTGCGATTGCGAGTAGGAGGAAGAACCTATTTTGGACCTAACGATCCTTGGCGTATTCAAGCCTACACAGCGTATGGATTTGATGATGATAAATTCAAATACGGACTTTCAGGGAAATGGATGATTGACAAGAAAAATCGAATCATTTTGTCCGGAGGAAATAGGCGCGATATTGAACAAATAGGCGCCAGTTTAACCACCACAAATGATGTTTTGGGCAGAAGTTTTGCTTCGTCCTCCGTATTTTCGTCCGGTAGCAACGGGAAATTGACTAACATCAATTTGACTAACGTTGCAATAGAAATAGAACCCATAAAAAACTTGACGTTTCAGGCCGGTATTTCGTATCGTACACTAGAGTCCGCTTCTACTATTTTTAGCTTGGATTATTATACGGATATAGCAAATTCGATTACCGAAAGTGAAGTAAAACAATCCGAAGTTAATTTCCAGGTTGAGTATTCGCCAAAGAGAAAAACCATAGGTTTTGGAGTTGAAAGAAGCAATGTTGACAGTCCGTATAGTCGCTTTTTTGTGAATTACAGTCATGGATTCAAAGGGCTTTTAAACAGTGATTTCAAATATGATAAATTACAATTGTATTACAAACAACCCATAATTATAGGACCTTTAGGAAGAACCAATATTATTATGGAAGTGGGGAAAACCTTCGGGAAAGTGCCGTTAGGATTACTGAGTGTTATTCCTGGGAATCAAACTTATTTTACCATAGAAAACACATTCAGCAACCTTAATTTCTATGAATTTGTGTCAGACCAGTATGCTACTTTGCAGTGGAATCACAATTTCAATGGTCGAATTTTTTCCAGAATTCCGTTTATGCGTAAACTCAACTGGAGAGAAATTGTATCCGTAAAAGGGGTTTATGGAACCATTTCTGATGAAAACAGAGCGATTAATGCTTCGGGTTTAATATACAATGCACCAGAAAAAGTGTATTGGGAATACAGCGCCGGAATTGGGAATATCTTCAAAGTATTCCGCATCGATTTCGCTTGGCGAGGCAATTATCTCAATACGCCTGACACGAATCGTTTTACTGTAAAAGGATCGTTCGGGTTTAATTTTTAGGAGCTATTCCAGCTGTACACTATATCTTTTTATAAGGCGAAGAAAAATCGCCTTATAAAAAGGATGTCGTTTCCATCTGGGCTAAAAAACATCAGATTATGCAAGAAGCTATCGACTACCTTTTAGAAAAAGATACCATTTTCAAGTCAATTATTGAACAATACGGAATGCCAACTATTCCCAAAAGACCGCAAGGTTTTGAGACTTTGGTATTGTTAATTTTGGAACAACAAGTATCTATAGATTCCGCCAAAGCTACTTTTTTAAAAATAAAAGCCAGTCAAAAAGCCATAGCACCGGAAATTCTTCTTCACATATCGGACGAGGAATTTAGGAATCTTGGCGTAAGCCGACAAAAAACATCGTATATAAAAGCTTTGGCAACAGCTATATTGAATAAAGAGCTAGATTTAGAAAGTTTGCCAGCCAAAACGGCTCAGCAAGTACGTGAAGAACTTATCAAAATCAAAGGGATAGGAAACTGGACCATCGATATTTATTTAATGTTTTGTCTGCAATCTCCGGATTTATTGCCTTTAGGAGATATTGCGGTCGTAAATACCATAAAGGAATTGCTTGATATTCATGATAAAGATGCCATGGAAATTCATGCAATACAATGGAGTCCGTATCGTTCTTATGCAACCTATCTTTTGTGGCATCATTATTTAAAGAAACGAAATAGGACAGTGGTTTACTAAAGTACTCACTGTTAAAATTTAATCAAGAGATAACATTAATTTTTTATTGTAAAAAGGGATACTTTCCTTACTTTTGCACCCATAAATATAGAAAAGAAAAACTAAAATGACTGCAGACAAATTAACAACTTTCGATGTCTTAATCGAAATACCAAGAGGAAGTAGAAATAAATACGAATATGATTTCGAAATAAAAAGAATGCGTTTTGACAGAATGTTATTCTCTTCGATGATGTACCCGGCTGATTACGGATTTATTCCTGAGACATTAGCTTTGGACGGAGATCCATTAGATGTTTTGGTTTTAGTAAACGAACCAACTTTTCCTGGATGTGTAATGGAAGTAAAACCAATCGGTGTTTTCCACATGGCAGATGATAAAGGACCAGATGAAAAAGTAATCTGTGTACCAGTTTCAGATCCAATCTGGAATTCATTGGAAAACCTTTCAGATATTAATCCACACTTATTAAAAGAGATTGAACATTTCTTTCAAGTGTACAAAGATCTTGAAAACAAACAAGTTGATGTTGAAGGTTGGGGAGATGTAAACGAAGCGTACGCAATTATTAAAGAATGTACGGAGCGTTTTAATCAAATTGAGAATAAACCAGAAGGATTATTCAGTATTAAATAAATAATTACCATAATTTTTATAAAAAAAGCAATACTCTGTTAAGAGTATTGCTTTTTTGTTTATTTTCGTTTTGTTGCATTATTAATATTAACCAAAAACCAAACCAAAATTATGAATACAATAATGATTTATTTGCCAATAGCCATGGCATTTATTGGACTGGCATTTATGTTTACAAAACGAGCATGGGTTTTAAAACAAGATCCGGGTGACGGTAAGATGAAAGAGATTTCAGATTACATTTACGAAGGAGCTTTGGCTTTTCTTAAAGCAGAATATAGGTTATTGACTTTCTTTGTCATTGGAGCAAGTGTTGTTTTGGCCGGAATTTCATTTATCGTTCCTACTACACATATATTAATAGTAGTTGCTTTTATTTTTGGAGCTTTTTTCTCTGCTTTAGCGGGGAATATGGGAATGAAAATAGCAACAAAAACAAATGTTAGAACCACGCAGGCTGCCCGTACAAGTTTACCACAAGCATTAAAAGTTTCTTTTGGCGGTGGAACCGTAATGGGATTAGGAGTTGCAGGCTTAGCCGTTTTAGGGTTGACCACTTTCTTTATTTTCTTCTTTCACTTTTTTATGAATGGAATTTGGACTTCTACTGAAGATATGACTATTGTTTTGGAAACATTAGCTGGGTTTTCTCTTGGAGCAGAATCTATCGCCTTGTTTGCCAGAGTTGGTGGTGGAATTTATACAAAAGCTGCCGATGTTGGTGCTGATTTAGTGGGGAAAGTAGAAGCGGGAATTCCCGAAGATGATCCTCGTAATCCTGCTACAATTGCAGATAATGTAGGGGATAATGTGGGAGATGTTGCCGGAATGGGTGCCGATTTATTTGGTTCTTATGTTGCCACAGTTTTAGCGGCTATGGTTCTTGGGAATTATGTAATCAAAGACATGGGCGGAAATATTCAAGATGCTTTTGGCGGAATAGGACCTATTTTATTACCAATGGCAATCGCCGGTTTTGGAATTTTATTTTCCATCATCGGAACGATGTTAGTAAAAATTACAGATGATAATGCTAAAGAAGCACAGGTTCAAAAAGCATTGAATATAGGAAACTGGGTTTCAATTATTTTAACAGCTATCGCTTGTTTCTTTTTAGTACAATATATGTTGCCGGAAACCATGAAAATGGATTTCTTTGGAGAAGGAACTAAAGAAATTTCGTCAATGCGTGTTTTCTATGCTACAATCGTCGGATTAGTGGTTGGAGCCGTTATCTCATCTGTTACGGAATATTACACAGGATTGGGTACAAAACCAGTTATGGCAATTGTACAAAAATCGTCAACCGGAGCAGGTACAAATGTAATTGCAGGACTGGCTACAGGAATGATTTCTACATTTCCAACCGTTTTATTATTTGCAGCTGCGATTTGGACATCATATGCTTTTGCAGGATTCTATGGCGTGGCTTTGGCTGCTTCGGCGATGATGGCAACAACAGCAATGCAATTAGCAATTGACGCTTTCGGACCAATATCGGATAACGCAGGTGGAATTGCTGAAATGAGTGAGTTACCAAAAGAAGTACGTACCAGAACCGATATTTTGGATTCAGTAGGAAATACAACTGCAGCAACTGGAAAAGGATTTGCAATCGCCTCGGCGGCATTAACGTCATTGGCTTTATTCGCTGCTTATGTAACGTTTACGGGAATTGACGGAATCAATATTTTCAAAGCACCCGTTTTAGCCATGTTATTTGTGGGCGGAATGATACCGGTAGTTTTCTCTGCTTTGGCGATGAATTCTGTTGGAAAAGCTGCTATGGATATGGTGTATGAAGTGCGTCGTCAGTTCAGGGAAATTCCAGGAATTATGGAAGGAACCGGAAAACCGGAATATGCTAAATGTGTCGATATTTCTACTAAAGCCGCTTTGCGCGAAATGATGTTACCGGGAATTTTGACTATTGGTTTCCCAATTGCGATTGTTTTACTAGGGAAATTAGTTTATGCGGATAACAACCAATTAATTGCAGAAATGTTAGGAGGTTATATGGCTGGAGTTACCGTTTCTGGTGTACTTTGGGCTGTTTTTCAAAACAATGCCGGTGGTGCTTGGGACAATGCCAAAAAATCTTTTGAAGCAGGAGTTATGATTAATGGTGAAATGACGTATAAAGGTTCTGATGCGCACAAAGCGGCCGTTACCGGAGATACTGTTGGTGATCCGTTCAAAGATACATCTGGACCATCAATGAATATTTTGATTAAATTGACGTGTTTGATAGGTTTGGTAATTGCCCCAATTTTAGGAAACGGAAGTCATACAATTTCTGATAAAGCAGCGTGTTGCGCTTCGACAGAAATGTGTGCTTCAATGTCTAAAGAAGAATGTCTTGCAAAAGGATGTGACAGTAAAACATGTAAATTCATGAATGCTTCCGGAGTAGCTACCGAAATGGTTTCTAAAGAAGTTTCTATCGAAAAAACAAATGTTGATGGAAAAGTAAAAGCTACTATTAAAACAAGTATCAACGGGAAAGTTACTATTCAAAAATTTGAAGGAACTGACGAAGAAGTGCAAACTAAGATTGATTCTTTAAAATAAGTAAAAGTCTTGTAACTAAAAAATGCCTCGCAATTGTGAGGCATTTTTGTTTATAGGATGGAATGGTTTTAGAATAATCCGTTCAATTCGGCATCGATACGGTTAAAAATATTTCCTAAATCTTCAGGATTGTCAACAAAATTTATGTTGTCAACATCAATAATTAATAATTTTCCTTTGTCGTAGGTTTGAATCCAACCTTCATAACGTTCGTTCAAGCGACTCAAATAATCAATAGAAATTGAGTTTTCGTATTCACGACCACGTTTGTGTATTTGTCCCACTAAATTAGGGATAGAACTTCTTAAATAGATCAATAAATCAGGTGCTTTAACTGTAGATTCCATTAATTCAAAAAGAGAAGAATAATTCTGGAAATCGCGATTGGTCATCAAGCCCATTGCATAAAGGTTAGGAGCAAAAATATGAGCATCTTCATAAATAGTACGGTCCTGAATGATTTTTTTACCGCTTTCGCGAATTTGCATCACCTGACGGAAACGGCTATTCAAGAAATAAATTTGTAAATTAAATGACCAACGTTCCATTTGATGGTAAAAATCATCCAAGTATGGATTGTCAACTACATCTTCAAAATGCGGTTCCCATTTAAAATGTTTCGCTAATAATCGAGTTAAAGTTGTTTTTCCGGAACCTATATTTCCTGCTATTGCTATGTGCATTACGGTATTGTGATTTTATAATTTGTAATTCCTGCGGATGTAAAAATAGATAAAATTTGGTCCTTGTAACAGAATTTTTTAAACGTTTTTTCTGAAATTTCAATTTCAGTTTTTTTGCCTTTTTCTACATCTTCTAAAATCAAAATGGAGTTCTTGGAATAGAGAAACTGGTTTTCGTTAATAATAGTAACAAAATCATAATCAGGAATTATTCCCATACTTATTATTTTTCCAAAAATATCACATACGTACCAGTTGTTTTTATTGTCTATCCAATGAAAGACATTGAAATCCGAAGAATAATTTTTAATGTTTTCTGTAAAAGGAACCGAAATGGTTTTGTAGTTATTACCTAAATAATCATAAAGTCCCAGTTGCTGATTCATAGTGTTGTAAATCCACAATTGATTTTGAGAAGCTATTCCAATTGCTGAAGCTACAATAGGAATCGTATGGTCTGAAAAATTGATTTTTTGAGTTTCATTCAATTGATTGTCCAATACAATAACACTGTTGAAATTTTCGTAAAATAATACGATTTTAAGCGGATTTTGCAAGTCAACTGTAGTGATTTTACCCAAAGAAATATTTTTATATTCTAAAGTATCTCGTTTGCTGATTTTAGAAAAAACATTGTTTTTAATGGTGTAATAAAAGCCAAACGAATCGTATCCTAAAAACGCATCTCCATCAAAACGAATGAAGTCAATTTTAGTTGGAGTCAATTTTTGGTTCTGACTCGATACTACTGAAAAAGAGGCGATAAAGAGTAAAAATACTAATTTCTTCATGAAAGCGAAATTACGATTAAACCATATACAATTATGATTGTCTTATTATTATTTTAACAGAATACTTGTAACAAAAATAGTATTTTTCAGTCTTATTTATTAAAATCCAAAAGTATGTATAAAGTAATTTTCACATTAGTATTAGCAGTCGCATCATTTATGGGACTTCACGCTCAGGAATTTCAAGGAATGGCAGTTTACGAATCGAAAACAAGTACTTCCGATTTTAAAACGCGAATGGAAGGCAATAAGGAGATGACTCCGGATATGCAAAAAATGATAGAGGAAAGAATGAAGAAAATGTTCGAAAAGACGTTTATTCTTAATTTTGATAAATCGGCATCGATATACAAAGAAGAAGAAAAATTAGATACTCCCGGTCAAGGTGGTGGCGGAATGAGAATGATGATGTCTATGACCGGAGGTGGCGGAACGTATTATAAAAACGTAAAAGAGAAATCATATACTGTTGATAAAGAGTTCATGGGGAAAGAGTTTCTTGTAAAAGATTCGTTGCCTAATTTAAAATGGAAAATGGAAGGTGAAACCCGTGTTATTGGTGGTTACAATTGCTTCAAGGCAACTGCTGTGCGTCTTGCAAGTAAAACCGATTTTAGAAATTTCAGACCAAAAAAAGAAGATGCCGCAACTGCAAAACAAGCCGATGCTACTAAGAAAACTAATCTTATGGATGAGTTGGACATGCCGAAAGAAACTATAATTACAGCTTGGTATACGCCGGAAATCCCAGTGAATCAAGGGCCGGAGAACTATTGGGGATTACCAGGTTTGATATTGGAAGTAAATGACGGTAAAACGGTTATTTTATGTTCGAAAGTAGTTTTGAATCCTAAAGTTAAAACCGAAATAAAAGCGTCAACGAAAGGAAAAGTTACTACTCAGAAAGAATTTGACGAAACCGTATTGAAAAAAATGGAAGAGTTCAGAGAGATGAATCAAGGACGTGGCGGAAATGGCGGAATGCGAATGAGAATTGGAGGATAAAAATAAGCCAAATCAGAGTTTAAAATCAATACTATAGATTTCATCCATAATTTCTAAATGAAAAATACAATACTAATTGCCCTCTTTTTTATTACCTCATTTTCCTTTGCACAATCCGTTAAATTAGAAGGCCTCATAACCGATTCAAAAACAGTTGGACTTGAAATGGCCAATGTAATGGCAGTAAATAAAGCCACAAAAGCAATGGATTCTTACGCCATAACAAATGATAAAGGAAAATTTCTTCTTAATCTAAAACCAAATACTGCATATAGCTTAAAAATCAGTTATTTGGGAATGCAGAATAAAGAGTTGGAAATTACCACAACTTCAGAAAACAGCATTAAAAATATTGCCCTTGAAGAAGGCGGAATCGAATTGGATGGAGTTGAAATTGTTCGGGAAATGCCGGTTTCGATAAAAGGAGATACTATTGTTTATAATGCCGATTCCTTTAAATCCGGAACAGAACGAAAACTGGAAGATATTCTCAAAAAATTACCCGGAGTTGAGGTCAACGCTGATGGCGAAATTGAAGTCGAAGGGAAAAAAGTGTCCAAATTAATGGTGGAAGGAAAAGATTTTTTTGATGGTGATACGAAGTTAGGGGTCAAAAATATTCCAGCTGATGCCATTGATAAAATCCAAGTGTTGCGCAACTACAGCGAAATTGGCGCACTAAAAGGAGTGGAGAACAATCAGGATAATGTTGCGATGAATATCAAATTGAAATCAGGAAAGAAAAATTTCTGGTTTGGAGATATGACCGCAGGAATAGGAGTTGCACACGAGGAAAGCCGCTATTTGATAAACCCAAAATTGTTCTATTACAGTCCGAAATACAGCATCAATTTAATTACGAATTTCAATAATATTGGGGAATTGCCGTTGACAGTTCAGGATTATTTTAAATTCACGGGTGGTTTTAGAGGCATGATGCAAAAAGGTGGTTCCAGTTTTAATGTGTCCTCGAATGATCTAGGGATTTCACTTTTAAGGAATAATCGCGCCAAGGAAATTGAGACTAAATTTGGAGCTACAAACTTTTCATACAATGTAAACAAAGCGTGGACTTTAAGCGGTTTTGGGATTCTTTCTTCTTCTGAAACAGATTTAGAAACAAAGTCACAAACGAATATTTTACAGCCTAATTCTTCTGAAATTCTTTCTACAGAGAATCGTCAGGAAACTGCAAGTCAAAAAAGTAATTTGGGATTATTTAAATTGAGTTCCAGTTATAAACCCAGTGCTAGGTTTCAATTTGATTATGATGTTTTAACCAAATTGTCTAAACTAGACGAGAATAATTCACTGTTAAGAGAATCTATTGTCAACAGTAATTCGAATACAGAAAACATCAATACGTTAAAAAAACAAGATCCAATTTCGGTAAATCAAAACCTGAGTTTGTATTATACGCAAAGCGATAAAAATATTTTTGCTTTCGAAATGCAACATTTGTACCAAGAGGAAGATCCTTTTTACAATGCTAATTTACAATCGCAACCGTTTAATTTAGCCGATTATATTGCTGGGCAAAACAGAAATAACATCAACCAAAGTCGTTTTGTGAAAACCAGTAAGATTGACGCTAAATTGGATTATTATTACATGGTTACCCCAAAAAGCAACATCAATGTTACGTTAGGAAATACCTATTCCCATCAAAATTTCAACTCTAATATTTTTCAGATATTGGATAACGAAACAGTCAATAATTTAGATGATATTGCCAATACAAATGATGTAAATTACAATTTTAATGATACGTTTTTAGGATTGCATTATAAGATTTTGAGCGGAAAATTCACGTTTACACCAGGAGTAAGTCTGCATAGTTATAACATGACTAATGGACAATTAGGAACCAGTAACAGTCAAAATTTCTTCAGAGCATTACCTGATTTCTTGGCTATTTACCAAATCAAGAAAGCGGAAACATTAACCTACAATTTTTCGTATATCAATAATTTTACGGACATCAATCAACTTGCTGAAGGATTTGTTTTCTCTAATTACAACAGTTTGACTAAAGGAAACCGACTTTTGGAAAACGCTACCGCACAAGTGCATTCCTTGCGCTACTTTAAATACAACATGTTTAATTTTGAAAATATTACTGCTTTTGCCACGTATTCGAAAAGAGTCGATGCGATAAAAACCAGAGCAGTTTTCAACGGAGTTAATCAAACGTCATCTCCTTTTAATTCTGATTTTGCTGATGAAACTTTGTCAGGAAATGGTTCGTACGGCCGTTCTTTTTTGAAGAATTACAAAGCATCTTTAGGAGCTAATTTGAATTGGTCAAAATTCAATAACATTCAGAATAATGTGTTGTCAACAAACGAGAGTTTTACCCAAAGCTATACTTTGAAAGCGTCAACAAATTACAAGAATATGCCTAATTTAGAGTTGGGATATAATATTGTAACTAACGATTATAATAATACTACTTTTTACACCGAAAAACCTTTTGCGAGACTGGATTATTTCTTTTTAAAGAGTTTCTCTTTCGTTGCTGAATATGAGTTTTATCATTATTATAACAATACGAAAACGGTCAATAATGAATATGATTTCTTGAGCGCCAGTTTGATTTATCAAAAGAAAGGCAGCAAGTTAGAATATAAAGTAAGCGGAACTAATTTATTGAACACAACCTCATTAAATGACGATAATTTCAGCCAGTTTGCCACCAGAACTTCGCAATATACTGTTCAGCCACGCTATGTAATTTTCTCTTTAAAGTATAATTTGTAGGAGCTATTCCTGCTGTACATTTCAATCTTTCTTCAGCAAAGGATTTCTATTTCCTCCCGAGACTTCGGGAAGGGCTAAAAAAAAACCCGCAATCCAATTGAATTGCGGGTTTTAGATATAATTTTTTTAGATGATTACAATCCAAAAGCAGTTTTAACTTGGTCAACAAAATCTAATTTTTCCCAAGTAAACAATTCAACAGTAACTGTTTTTTCGTTTCCACCTGGAGCAGAAAAAGTTTTAGTAACCGTTTCTGGAGTACGTCCCATGTGCCCGTAAGCAGCAGTTTCGCTATAGATTGGGTTTCTTAATTTTAAACGTTGCTCGATAAAGTAAGGACGCATATCAAAAATAGCTTCTACTTTTTTAGCAATTTCACCATTGGTCAAATTCACTTTTGAAGTACCATAAGTATCAATAAAAATACCCATTGGTTTAGCCACACCAATTGCGTAAGAAACCTGTACTAAAATCTCGTCAGCAACACCAGCTGCAACTAAGTTTTTAGCGATATGACGTGTAGCATAAGCAGCACTTCTGTCTACTTTACTTGGGTCTTTTCCAGAGAATGCACCACCACCGTGAGCACCTTTTCCACCGTAAGTATCCACAATAATTTTTCTTCCTGTCAATCCAGTATCTCCGTGTGGTCCTCCAATTACGAATTTCCCAGTTGGATTAATATGGTATTGGATTGCATCATTGAATAAATGAGCATGTGTTGGATTTTTTGCAATAATCCTTGGAATCAATATTTCAACAATGTCTTTTTTGATTTTTGCAAGCATTGTAGCTTCTTCGTCAAAATCATCATGTTGTGTTGAGATTACAATAGCATCAATACGAGTTGGCTTATTGTCATCGCTGTATTCTAAAGTTACTTGAGATTTAGCATCCGGACGCAAATAAGTAATTTCGTTATTTTCACGTCTTAAAATAGCCAATTCTTGCAATAATTTATGAGATAAATCAAGTGCCAATGGCATGTAATTTTCCGTTTCATTAGTAGCATAACCAAACATCATTCCTTGGTCACCAGCACCTTGCTCTTCAGGATTTTTTCTGTCAACACCTTGATTAATGTCAGCAGATTGTTCGTGAATAGCAGAAAGAATTCCACAAGAATTAGCTTCAAACATGTATTCGCTTTTTGTGTAACCAATTTTCTTGATTACATCACGAGCGATTTGTTGCACGTCTAAATATGTATTTGATTTTACTTCACCAGCCAAAATTACCTGGCCAGTAGTTACTAAAGTTTCGCAAGCTACTTTTGAGTCAGCATCAAATGCCAAAAAATTATCAATTAATGCATCCGAAATTTGATCTGCAATTTTGTCTGGATGTCCTTCGCTTACAGATTCTGACGTAAATAAATAGGCCATAATAATTATTATTTTAAAATTAAGCGAGAAAAAATAATTGCTGAAAAGGACTAAAGAAGAGTTTCTGCTTTAGCATTTTTTCTACTGAAAAATTTTCAGTATCCATAATGAATTGATTTCATTATGAAGAGGTTGCAATCAGTTCAAATTTTTCCTCTTGTATTCGGGTGCAAATGTATGAAACCATTTTGAATTGCAAATTAATCTTAACTTTTTTTTGCTTATAAATCTTTTCATCTACTTATATAAATACAAAACGGAATCTTTGGTTCATTTTTCTTTGTATTTTTTTTAAAACTTATTTGGAAAATTCAGAAATAGTTAGCATATTTGTTACAACAAAAAAAAAACATGAAATTTAATGTGTGTAATATGTCAAAAGCCATTCAGGAAAAGTCCTGTGGGTCGTGTATTGCTTAAATTTAAATTAAAATTTATATAGCAAAAGCCTCCCAAGAAAATGGGAGGCTTTTTTTTTGAACTCTATTTAGCTGAAAATAAAACAATATTAATCATAGAATGAATAACCTGAAAATCCATAATACAAATAATTTTAAAGTCAAAAATATGATTTGCGCCAATGCCATTATGTGCGTTCGTGTCTGTTGATTCCAAAAGTATAAGTTATAACACAACTTAAAAAACCCTTTTGGATACGCATCTAAAAGGGTTTTTTTATTCAGATTAGTTAATAAGCATAGAGAATTTCAGAATTCAAAAATAATTTAAAACAAAACTAACATCATAAATTAAAAGATTATGAGCACATCAAAACATTTTCCAAAGACATTTCAGTTACTAAAAAGCTTTAGTTTCAGAACCAAAACAAAAAAGGAAATCGATTCAAAAAATGAATTGACTAATCCAAGATTTGAAATTTCAAAAAATGATCCTTTGGCACAAAAAATAGTGCCGAGTTCATTGCTGTTTCAAATGTATTCAAAAGAAAATGAAGAACTTTTTATTTAAAAAAGTGATGGTTGTTTTAGCTTTTGAATCTTTGATGGTAAATCTCAAATTATGATTTCGACGAAAGATAAAACCCTAATGTGGTGTTTTCTCTTTCGTCGGGATAATAATTATGCGTGCGATTTTTTCAAGTCAATTTGCAATAAATCAATTAGAACCAATTTGATAAAAATTTGGTTGTTTAAAAAAATAGTGGTTAATTTGTGCCTTTAAGTTCAAAAACGTATTGAAATGTTATAAAGAAAGGCAGAGGGATTAGACCCGATGAAGCCTTAGCAACCCTTCGATTTATCGAAGAAGGTGCTGCATTCTACCTTTATTCTGTCCCGAAGCCTCGGGATATTTCAAATCTAAAGGAAAGATAACACAAAGAATTCTTCTAGTTCACTTCTAGCTTTCTTTCTAATATTTCCAGACACAAATCAAAAATCATAAAAGATTTGAAATTGGAAAATAAACCAACATCTATTACCGTACAAAATTTTACCACCGAAAGTGGGGCTTTTTACCCTGCCTTAAACTTAAGTTTTCAAGTTTTTGGACCGGCTTTACATACCGCTCCAATCGTTTTGGTAAATCATGCATTGACCGGAAATTCCCAAGTTGTGGGAGACAAAGGTTGGTGGAATGATTTAATTGGTGCACACAAAACCATCGATACTAATACATATACAATACTGGCTTTTAATGTTCCGGGAAATGGTTTTGATGATGCCGTTATTGAAAATTATTCGGATTTTACTACCAGAGATATAGCCAGAATTTTTATTGAAGGCATTCATTTTCTTAAAATCAAACAGCTTTATGCTATTATTGGTGGTTCTGTTGGCGGAGGAATTGCTTGGGAATTGGTTGCTTTAGAACCAAAAATCACACAACATTTAATTCCTATTGCAACCGATTGGAAATCGACAGATTGGTTAATTGCCAATTGTTTTTTGCAGGAGCAAATTCTAAAGAATTCTTCAAAACCTATTGAAGATGCTCGAATTCATGCGATGCTTTGCTACCGAACTCCAGAATCTTTTACTGCAAAATTCCAGAGAACTACTAATGAGGAATTAGCCATTTTCAATGTAGAAAGCTGGCTGGATCATCATGGTAAAAAACTTCAAAAACGTTTTCAAATTTCGTCTTATAAAATGATGAATCAATTATTGAAGACGATAGATATTACTAGAAATAGCTCTTCATTCGAAGAAATAACGTCAAAAATTGAAGCTGATATTCATATCATCGGAATCAATTCAGACTTGTTTTTTACTGCAAATGAAAATAAAGCAACTTACAAGAAATTAAAAAAATATAAAAATAATGTCACCTATCAGGAAATAGTTTCCATTCACGGACACGACGCTTTTTTGATAGAATACAAACAATTACACAATTTGCTTCAGGATATATTCTAAGCCAAAAAAACACAACACAATGAAAATATTAAAATTTGGAGGTAAATCTTTATCGAATGGCGACGGAATAAATAAAGTAGTTGCAATTATTACCGACAAAGTAAATCAAGGAGAAGAAATTGCAATTGTAGTATCGGCACGTGGAAATGCTACAGATGAATTAGAAGAAATTTTAGGTATTGCTTCTAAAAACGGAGATTACAAACCGCTTTTTGAGAACTTTAAAAAATACCAACAAGATGATTACCAAGAGGTAGATTTATCTGAGGAATTCAATGTTTTGGAAAAATTATTCGAAGGCGTAAGCTTAATTGGCGATTACAGTAATAAAATTAAAGACCAGATTTTATCAAAAGGGGAATTGCTTTCTGCAAAATTACTGACGGCTATTTTAGTTGAAAATGGCATAAATGCCCGTTTTGCCGATACTCGAGAATTGATAAAAACTGATTCTAAATTTGGTGATGCGCAACCTTTGGAACAAATTTCAAAGAAAAATGTCATCAATTATTTCAAACAAAATAACGGAACTACCGTGAATATTGTTACCGGTTTCATTGGTTCTAATAACAATAATGACACGACCACTTTAGGAAGAAACGGTAGTAATTATACCGCTTCACTGATTGCGAATTACTTAAATGCTGACGAATTACAGAATTATACACACGTTGACGGAATTTATACCGCAAATCCTGAATTGGTGCTTGATGCTAAGAAAATCGACCATTTGACTTTTAACGAGGCGAATGAGTTGGCTAATTTTGGAGCAACAATTCTTCATGCAAAAACCATTATTCCTTTGTTGGAAAAAAACATTCCGCTTCGTATTTTGAACACATTCAACCACGAAAATAAAGGAACATTAATCACATCCAATTCTAATAAGGAAGGAATTAAAACACTTTCGGTACTTGAAAATGTATCATTAGTTAATCTGGAAGGAAGAGGGTTACTGGGGAAAACTGGCGTTGATGCCCGTATTTTTAGAGTGATGGGCGACAATGATATCAGCGTAAGCATCATTTCTCAAGGTTCTTCAGAAAGAGGAATTGGTTTGGTCGTTGCCGCTGATAAAGCGACTAAAGCAATGATTGAATTAGAAAAAGAATTCGAAAATGATTTCTATTCAAAGGATGTGAATAAAATAACGGTTACTGATAATGTTTCGGTGATTTCTATCATTGGCCAGGATTTAAGCACGTTTCACAAGCCATATACAGCTTTGATAAAAAATAAAATTGTCCCGATTCTTTTCAATAATACCGTTACCGGTAAAAATGTGAGTTTGGTTGTGAAAAAATCGCAACTGAACAAAGCCTTAAACGTGATTCACGGAGAGATTTTTGGAGTTTCAAAGAAAATCAATATCGCTATTTTCGGACATGGATTAGTAGGTGGAACTTTGATTAACCAAATATTGGAATCGGCAGCAACCATCGAAAAAAGAAAAGACATTAAGTTGAATGTTTTTGCTATTGCCAATTCAAGTAATGTACTTTTAAATAAAAACGGTGTTACTCCAAACTGGAAAAATGAAATCCAAAATAATGGCTTTTCTTATACTATCGATGATGTAATTGCTTACGCGAATGAGCATCACTTAGAGAATTTGATTGCGATTGATAACACGGCAAGTGCCACATTTGTTGAAAATTACATTCCTTTGGCAGAAAGTAGTTTCGATTTGATATCGTCTAATAAAGTGGCCAATACGTTAAGTTATAGTTTTTATAAAAAACTACGAAAAGTATTAGCAGATAATCAAAAGAGTTATCTTTATGAAACCAATGTTGGAGCGGGGTTACCGTTAATAGATACGATCAAATTATTACACCTTTCAGGAGAAAACATCACTAAAATTAAAGGTGTTTTCTCTGGAACATTGAGTTATTTATTCAATAATTTTTCTGCTAAAGACGCGCCGTTTAGTGAAATATTGAAAGAAGCAATTGATAACGGTTATACCGAGCCAGATCCAAGAGAAGATTTATGTGGGAATGATGTAGGTCGAAAATTATTGATTTTGGCAAGAGAATTAGACTTGCAAAATGAGTTTGAAGAAATTGATATTCAAAATTTAATTCCAGAGCATTTGAGAGAAGGTGAAGTTTCTGATTTTCTAAATAAACTGACGGAGTTTGATCCAATCTATGCTAAAATAAAAGCGGAACAAAAACCAAATCACGTGTTGCGATACATAGGTGAATTATCAGGCGATTTGCAAAATGATAAAGGAAATCTGGAAGTGAAACTGGTTTCTGTACCATCAGATACGGCTTTAGGCGGATTGAAGGGTTCTGATTCTTTCTTCGAAATTTACACAGAATCGTATGGAGACCGACCTATCGTGATTCAAGGCGCAGGAGCAGGATCAGCAGTAACGGCAAGAGGCGTTTTTGGGGATATTTTGAGATTATCAGATAAAGGGTAAAGATTTAAGATTGTGGATTAACGATTTTTGATTTCAGATGTAAAAAACAAAAATCCGAGTTTTTGCGATAGCAAATCCGTTTTATCCGCGTCTGAACAAATATAATTAATTAAAAAAGGGACAGCCTCCAGTCTTGGCTCCCTTTTCGCCGTGGCGAAAGGGTTGGGGAGGGGATTAATATGAAAATTACACTAAACAGAGTAAACGACAATTTCCACTTTGAATTAAAAAATGAAAGAGGACACATTGTAAATGTAGATAGCCGACCAGAATTTGGCGGAGACGATAAAGGTCCAAGTCCAATGGAATTAGTATTGATGGGTGTTGCGGGTTGTAGCGCTATTGATATGATTTCGATTTTAAAAAAACAACGTCAGGAAATCACTTCTTTCAAAGCCGAGGTTGAAGGGGAACGTGTACAAGTAGGAGAAGCGAAACCATTCAAGGATATTACAGTAGTATTCTTTTTGGAAGGTCCTATTAATGAAGAAAAAGCAGCGAGGGCAGCACAACTTTCTTTCGAAAAATACTGTTCGGTTTCTAAAACATTAGAACCAACAGCGACTATTATTTATAAAGTAGTTCTGAACAATAAACCATTAGACAAAAACTAAAAAGACATAAGATGCCATACGTAAATTTAAAATTTGTAAAAGAGCAGGTAAACAAAGAACAAAAAAAATTATTAGTCGATGGTGTAATGGATATCATTGCTGATTTGATGGGACGAAATAGAGACTTAACAGTAATTACAATAGATGAGTTAGACCCCGAAAATTGGATTGTTGGAGGAAAGTCATTGGAAGAGACGCAAAATAATCATGGAAAGGTTTCGTATGTTAATATCAAAATTTCCAAAGGAACAAGTAATCCAGTCGAAATGACTTCGGTAATTGAGGCCGGAAAAAAATTAGTGCAAAACGTATTGGGCAGCAATGACTTAACCAATTTTTTCATAATTGAAGAGTTGAATCCAGATGGTTGGGGTTTTGACGGAATTTCAATGACCGTTAGAAACGAATTAGAAAAACAATTGGAGAATTAGAAAATTTTAAAGACATACTTACACGGCTAAAAAAAAAACCTTGCCGGCGCTGTAAAAACAAAAAATTATATCTTTAAGAAATAGAGTGTTGCATTTGTATCCCAACAACTTTAAACTTTAAATTAAAAAATAAAATGAACGAACAAGAATTTGGTTTTGAAACCCAAGCCATACGTACTCAATTAGAAAGAACACAATTTCAAGAACATTCCGTGCCTTTATACTTAACCTCTAGTTTTGTATTTGAAGATGCCGAAGATATGAGAGCTTCTTTTGCTGAGGAGAAAGATCGAAATATTTATAGCCGATACAGCAATCCAAATACCAACGAATTTATAGAGAAAATTTGTAAAATGGAAGGTGCTGAATCGGGATTTGCTTTTGCCTCAGGAATGGCGGCTGTGTATTCAACTTTGGCGGCTTTGTTGAACTCCGGAGACCATATTGTTTCGGCAAGTAGTGTTTTTGGAGCGACACATTCATTGTTTATTAATTATTTTCCAAAATGGGGAATTGAAACATCGTATTTTGACATCGATAAGCCTGAAACCATTGAAAGTTTCATAAAACCTAATACAAAGATACTTTTTGCAGAATCTCCAACCAATCCAGCGGTAGATATTATCGATTTGGAACTGTTAGGTGCTATTGCCAAAAAGCATGATTTGATTTTGATTATTGACAACTGTTTTGCGACACCTTATTTACAACAACCGATAAAATGGGGGGCAAATTTGGTAGTGCATTCAGCTACAAAATTAATAGATGGTCAAGGTAGAGTTTTGGGTGGAATTACCGTTGGAGACGCTGAATTGATTCAAAAAATCTATTTGTTTTCTCGACTTACCGGTCCTTCCTTATCTCCATTTAATGCTTGGGTATTATCAAAAAGTTTAGAAACTTTAGCGATTCGTTTAGATAGACATTGTGAAAATGCCTTGAAAGTGGCTGAGTTTTTGGAAGGCCATCCCCAGGTTAATAAAGTGAAGTATCCTTTTTTGAAATCGCATCCGCAATATGAAATTGCCAAAAAGCAAATGAAATTAGGCGGTAACATCGTTGCATTTGAAATAAAAGGCGGAATAGAAGAAGGAAGAGCATTTTTGGATAAAATAAAATTATGTTCGTTGTCTCCAAATTTAGGTGATACGAGAACGATTGTAACGCATCCGGCATCAACAACACATAGTAAATTAACTGTTGAGGAACGTTTGGCGGTGAGTATTACAGATGGTTTGGTGCGTGTTTCTGTAGGATTGGAAACCGTGAAAGATGTGATTGCCGATTTAGAGCAGGCACTTTCGTAAGGATTTTTGATTGCAGATTAACGATTTTTGATTGCAGATTAACTACAAATTAGAAATCGTTAATCTTCATTCACTATTCTTAAATCAAAAAGTATATTTTTGTTGTTACAATATAAAAAGAATGTTGATTTCAGATAGCTTTGAAATCTGCAATCAAAAATCGTTAATCTTCAATTTTATATCTTTTAAATGCTTTCAAAAAAAACAAAATACGGAATCAAAGCATTGACTTTTTTGGCACGCCAGAAAGATCAAACACCGATACAAATTGCTGAAATAGCGAAGAGTGAACATATTTCGATTAAGTTTTTGGAAAGTATTTTACTACTGTTACGCCATTCTGGTTTTTTAGGAGCCAAAAAAGGAAAGGGCGGAGGCTATTATCTGATAAAAGACCCTAAGGAAATAAATATGGCCCATGTCTATCGAATTCTCGAAGGGCCAATTGCATTACTTCCTTGTGCCAGCCACAATTTTTATGAGCCATGTGACGACTGTACGGATGAGGCCACTTGTGCAGTTCGTAAACTAATGACAGAAGTTCGCGACAATACGCTTATGATATTGGAAAACAATACACTGGCTGATATTGCATTTTAGACAATAAATCGCAAAAAATTTTTTGTAGTTAAGTTAAAAGTTTTACTTTTGCACAGTAATCTACTATTCCGATAGGGTAATGGATTTAAATAATAAAAAACAGTTGAATTATAAAAGCATGAACAAAGAATTGAAACAGGTTAATGTCAATGTAAAATCGGGAAATACTTTCGCGGAGCGTTTATGGGTTGTAATTCCTGTTGTTTTGCTGATAGGGTTGTTTTCGACATTAGTTTACAATCATTATGCTGAGTTTTCTTGGAATGGTTTTTTGGCTGGTTTTAATCAGGAATTTTTAATCTTTTTCTGTATCGGGATTTTTGCGCAATTAGTGGATGGAACTTTAGGAATGGGTTATGGAGCAACTTCTACTTCTTTTTTATTGGCGTATGGAATTCCGCCCGCAATCAGCAGTACAGGAGTTCACGTTGCTGAAATGTTTACTACTGGAGCTTCAGCAATTTCTCATCATCGATTTGGGAATATTAATAAAAAACTAGTGAGGCATTTGTTAATTCCGGGTGTTTTAGGTTCTATTGCCGGTGCTTATTTACTGTCGGATGTGATTGACGGAGATGCGATTAAACCATTTATAGCCGTATATATGATTGCGCTGGCCATTATAATTATTAGAAAAGCATTGAAAAAAAATATCATTAAAAAGAAAACTAAAAAATTAGGTGTTTTGGCTTCTTTTGGAGGTTTTATGGATGCTGTCGGTGGTGGCGGATGGGGACCAATTGTGACTTCAACTTTACTTGGAAACGGCAGAAATCCAAGATATACTATAGGTTCTGTAAATGCAGCCGAGTTTGCAGTAGCTTTTGCCAGTGGTGTAACATTTATGCTTTTTGGAGGAATACAAGGATGGCAAGTGATTATAGGGTTGATTTTAGGTGGTGTGATTGCCGCTCCAATTGCCGCTATTTTAGTCAATAAAATAAAGAGAAAACCTATGATGATTTTGGTAGGGATTTTAATTATTGTTTTGAGTTTAAAAACACTGTCTAAATTATTATAAATAGAAACGAAATTATGAGCATAGCAATAACCAATACTTTATTAGAAAAAACAAAGGATTTTTCACTTGAAGAAACACTTTCGTTTTTAGCTAATGAATTCAAAGATAAAGTAGTTTTCTCTACTTCTTTTGGGCAGGAAGATCAGGTGATTACGGCTTTGATTGGTCAAAATGATTTACCAATTACCATTTTTACATTGGACACAGGGAGATTATTTCAAGAGACGTATGACGTTTTTCATAAGACATTGAAAAAGTATAAAAAGGAAATTAAAGTTTATTTTCCGGAAGCTTCTGAAGTTGAAAATTTGTTAAATCAAAAAGGACCAAATAGCTTTTACGAATCGGTGGAGAATAGAAAAGAATGTTGTTTCATTCGAAAAGTAGCACCGTTGACTAAAGCTTTAAAAGGAAATGAAATTTGGATTACCGGTTTGAGAGCCGAGCAATCGGAAAATAGAAATGATCTGGCAGCTTTTGAATATGATGCTCATTTCAATATCATAAAATTCAATCCATTATTAAAATGGACTTTGAAAGAAGTGGAGGATTATTTAGAAAAAAATAATGTGCCACAAAACGCTTTACATAAAAAAGGGTTTGTAAGCATTGGTTGTGCGCCTTGTACAAGAGCTATAGCCGAAGGCGAGGATATCAGAGCAGGAAGATGGTCATGGGAATCAAGTCATAAAGAATGTGGTTTACACCAAAAATAAAAAGTTTAATCGTTTATCTGTTTGGTCGTTTAACCGAATAAACAAATAAACAAATTACCAAATAATAATGAGTACCATATTAAAAACAAACGCTTTAGAAAGCGAAGCGATATACATATTTAGAGAAGTAATTTCTCAATTTGACAAGCCGGTTTTACTTTTCTCTGGAGGAAAAGATTCGATTACATTGGTGCGTTTAGCGCAAAAAGCTTTTTTTCCTGCAAAAATTCCTTTTCCATTGTTGCACGTAGATACTGGACACAATTTTCCGGAAACAATTGAATTTAGAGACAAATTAGTTGCTGAATTAGGTTTGGAATTAATAGTTCGTAATGTTCAGGATGCTATTGACGAAGGTAAAGTTGTAGAAGAATCTGGAAAATATTCCAGCAGAAACAGTTTGCAAACAACTACACTTTTGGATGCAATCGAAGAATTTAAATTTGATGCTTGTATTGGTGGTGCGCGTCGTGATGAAGAAAAAGCAAGAGCTAAAGAGCGTATTTTCTCTGTTCGTGATGATTTTGGTCAATGGGATGAGAAAAACCAACGTCCGGAATTGTTTGATATTTTGAACGGAAAAATTGAAAATGGTCAAAACGTTCGTGTTTTTCCAATTTCTAACTGGACTGAACTAGATGTGTGGAGTTATATTGAGCAAGAGCAAATCGAAATCCCATCGATTTACTTTTCACACAAACGTAAAGTATTCTTGAGAGATGGTATGATTTGGTCACATTCTCCATTTGTATACCAAGAAGAAGATGAAGAAATCGAAGAAAGAATTGTTCGTTTTAGAACCGTTGGAGATATGAGTTGTACGGCAGCTGTTGATTCTTACGCAGCAACAATTCAAGAAGTAGTAGGCGAAATCAGATCTTCGACTATTTCAGAAAGAGGAGCCAGAATAGATGACAAACGTTCTGAAGCCGCGATGGAAAAAAGAAAACAACAAGGATACTTTTAGAAAATAATTATAAGGTATGAATTATAAATTATGAATTGTTCCGACACATTTAAAATTTATAATTCAACATTTAAAATAAAAAAATCAAATTTAGAAGTTTACATAAGGTGTCTTGAAAACCTTAAACTTTTAAACTTCAAACAAAAAACAAGGAATGGAAGTTTTAAAAATAGCAACAGCAGGAAGTGTAGATGACGGAAAGAGTACCTTAATCGGGAGATTATTATACGATACAAAATCGTTGACTACAGATAAGATTGAAGCAATAGAAAAAAGTAGCAAGCAAAAAGGATATGATTATCTTGATTTTTCTTTGGCTACCGATGGTTTGGTTGCTGAGAGAGAACAAGGAATCACGATTGATGTAGCTCATATTTATTTTTCGACAGCCAAGAAAAGTTACATCATTGCCGATACTCCGGGTCACGTAGAATATACACGAAACATGGTTACGGGAGCTTCGACTTCGCAGGTTTCAATCATTTTGATTGATGCTCGTAAAGGCGTTATTGAGCAAACGTACAGACACTTTTTTATCAATAATTTATTGAGAGTAAAAGAAGTGATTGTTGCGGTAAACAAAATGGATTTAGTTGATTATTCGGAAGAAGTATACAACAAAATCAAAGCTGATTTTCAGGCATTGAACAGCAAAAGTTCATTCAAAGAGCAAAACGTAAGTTATATTCCGTTGAGTGCTATTAATGGAGGAAACGTTGCTGATAAATCAGAGAACATGCCTTGGTACACAGGACAAACGGTTTTGGAACACTTAGAAGCTTTAGAGCCAGAAGATATTTTTGAAACAGGTAAAGCACGTTTCCCAGTTCAAACGGTTATCAGACCAAAAACGGAAGAGTATCATGATTTTAGAGGATATGCCGGAAAATTATACGGGAACAATATCAAAGTGGGTGATGCGGTAACGGTTCTTCCTTCTTTGACAGAATCTAAAGTGACTAATATTCACTTTTTCGATCAGCAATTTGATGAAGCGACAGCAGGTTCTTCGATTACTTTAGAATTGGAAAATGATATCAATGTTACAAGAGGAGACATGATTGTAAAATCGAATGAACTTCCTAAAATCGAAAAAGATATCAATACAACGATTTGTTGGATGGACAGCAAAAAGTTAGTTCCAGGAACAAAATATTTGGTACAACACAATACCAACAGAGTTTTGGCAAAAATTGAAAGCGTGAAAAACGTAATCGCTACAGATTATTCTGGAGTTACACCAGCGACTCAATTGGCTATAAATGAAATAGGCGAAGTAAATATTAAATTAAGCAAAGCTTTGTATTTTGATGCCTATAATGACAACAAATCAAACGGCGCTTTTATTTTAATTGATGCTGCAACCAACACAACTGCTGGAGTTGGATTTATAAACTAAATCTAACTTTTGCCAAAAACAACACACAGATGGAAAGTTTTAGAACCGAAATAGAAAATCCGATTGTCCAAAAAGACATTATCGATTTAGAAAGAAAAATTGCTTTATTCCGTGACGGAAAAATTGATGACGAACGTTTTCGTAGCCTTCGTTTGGCGAGAGGAGTTTATGGTCAGCGTCAGGAAGGTGTACAAATGATTCGTATCAAATTGCCTTTTGGTAAAGTGACCAGCGAACAATTGTTGCGAATTACTAAAGTTTCTGATGAATATTCAACCGGACGTTTGCACATTACAACGCGTCAGGATATCCAGATTCACTATGTAAGTTTGGACAGAACGCCACAACTTTGGGCAGAATTAGAGAAAGATGATGTTACACTTCGTGAAGCTTGTGGAAACACCGTGAGAAATATTACGGCTAGTGAAACGGCAGGAATCGATGGAGAAGAACCTTTTGATGTGTCGCCTTATGCGCATGCCTTGTTTCAGTTTTTCTTGAGAAACCCGGTTTGTCAAGAGATGGGACGTAAATTCAAAATGTCATTTTCATCTTCGGATAAAGATACAGGATTGAGTTATTTGCATGATTTAGGATTTATTCCAAAAATTGTAAATGGCGAAAGAGGTTTTAAAGTAATGTTAGGTGGAGGATTAGGTTCTCAACCAAGTCATGCCGAATTACTTTCTGAATTTATTCCGGTAAACCAAATTATTCCAACTACTGAAGGCGTTTTGAGAATTTTTGATCGCTATGGCGAAAGAGCAAAACGTTTAAAAGCACGTATGAAATTCCTAATCAAAGATTTGGGAAGAGACGAGTTTTTACGATTGGTGGAAGAAGAAAAAAAAGCCTTGTCTTACCAAACAGTTGAAATCGATACAACTGCTTTTGATGGTGAAATTCCAGCTCCTTTATTAGAAGTTCCAAAAGTAGTAATCGAAGACACAGCAGCTTTCGAAGCTTGGAAAAAATCAAATGTAATCGCGCAAAAACAAGCGGGTTGTGTAGCGATTGGAATCAAAGTTTTATTAGGTGACTTTTATACGGATAAAGCAAGAGCATTGGCAGAATTAGTTAAAAATTATGCGGCTAATGAATTGCGTTTTTCTTTGAGACAGGATATTTTAATTCGTCACGTAAAAGAAGAAAATTTACCTTTTTTCTACCAAGAATTAGCCAAATTAGATTTTGTGGCTTTAGGTTACAATACGATTTCAGATATTACAGCTTGTCCGGGAACTGATACATGTAATTTAGGAATTGCAAGCAGTACCGGAATCGCAGTAGAACTGGAAAGAGTTTTAGAAACAGAATATCCACAATACAGCAACAATAAGGAAATCACGATTAAAATCAGTGGTTGTATGAATGCTTGTGGACAACACAATATGGCCGAAATTGGTTTTCAGGGAATGTCTATCAATTCAGGAAAATTAGTAGCACCAGCGTTACAAGTTTTATTAGGTGGAGGAAATTTAGGAAACGGAAACGGAAGATTTTCGGATAAAGTAATCAAAATTCCAAGCCGAAGAGGACCTGATGCATTGCGTTTCATTTTAAATGATTTTGAAGCTAATGCAAACGGACAATCTTTCTTGAATTATTATGATGCCAAAGGCGAAAAATATTTTTACGAATTTTTGAAACCATTAGCCGATTTGACTAATCTTACCGAAGCTGATTTTGTAGATTGGGGTAATGCTGATAACTACGTGAAAGCAGTTGGAGTAGGAGAATGTGCTGGTGTAGTAATTGATTTAGTAGCTACTTTAATATTAGAAGCCAAAGACAAAATGACTTTTGCGCAAGAAGCTTTTGATGAAGGAAAATGGGCTGATGCAATTTATTTAGCATACGCAGGATTTGTAAATGGAGCTAAAGCATTATTACTTGCTGAAAACCAAAAAACAAATCACCATGCAGGAATTATCGATTTGTTTGACACGGTTTTCATCGAAAGCAATAAAATTGAGTTGAATTCAACGTTCAAAGATTTAGTATACCAAATCAGAGCGAATGAGCCTTCTGCGGAATTTGCACAAAAATACATTCAAGAAGGAGTTGCCTTTTTTGAAAACATAGAAAAATACAGAGCAAAAGATTTAGCTAATGCATAATACAATACAACCAAAAATAACTTTAGTAGGCGCTGGTCCTGGCGATCCGGATTTGCTTACTCTGAAAGGAGTAAAAGCACTTGCTGAAGCGAATGTGGTTTTGTATGATGCGCTGGCCAATGATGAAATAATGATTCATGCGCCAAAAAATGCCATCAAAATATTTGTGGGTAAACGGAAAGGTTGCCATGAATATACGCAAGACCAAATCAATCAGTTGATTGTTGATAATGCGCTTACGTACGGAAATGTCGTTCGATTAAAAGGTGGAGATCCATTTATTTTTGGACGTGGAAGCGAAGAAATAGAATTCGCAGAAAGTTTTGGAATCCCTACATTTGTAGTACCCGGAATTTCATCTTCGATTGCAGTTCCCGCTTACCAAGGAATTTCTTTGACAAAAAGAGGTGTTTCAGAAAGTTTTTGGGTAATTACAGGTACGACTTCCGACAGGAATTTGTCAAATGATGTAGCGTTAGCTGCGCAATCATCGGCAACTGTTGTGATTTTAATGGGAATGAGCAAATTATCACAAATTGTTTCTTTGTTCCAAAAAGAATCCAAAGGAGAAACTCCCGTTGCAATTATTCAAAACGGAACTACTCCACAAGAAAAAATTGGAGTTGGAACGATTGACACAATTCAAGTAGTTGTAGCTGCGAATAAATTAAGCTCGCCAGCAATAATTGTTATTGGCGAAGTGGTTAAAGAAAGTAATAAGTTGAAAGGATTTTACGAAGAATTTCTATCAAACGAAATACGATTATAATGGAAAGAAATGAATTATATCCTGTTTTTTTAAAACTACAAAACCTGAATGTGTTGATTGTAGGTGGAGGAAACGTGGGTTTAGAAAAATTATCTTTCATGTTGAAATCAAGTCCGAATGCGAATGTTGAGGTAGTTGCACCAAGGTTTTTGCCGGAATTGGAAGAATTGGTCGAAAGACATCCTTCGGTGAAATTGACTAAAGCCAAGTTCAAGAAAAAAATGTTGAAAAAACGACACATGGTAATTGCTTGTACCGATGATTTAAAAGTCAATAAACGAGTATTTGATTTGTCTCGAAAAAGATATTTGATTTGCAATATTGCTGATACACCAGATTTGTGTGATTATTATTTGGGCGGAATTGTAACCAAAGGAAATGTAAAAATTGCTATTTCAACTAATGGAAAATCACCGACAACAGCCAAAAGATTACGGGAGTTTTTCGAAGAAATAATTCCGGACGATATCAATAAAATGGTCGAAAATCTGAATGAATATCGCAAGACACTAAAAGGAAATTTCGAAGAAAAAGTACAAAAAATGAACGAAATTACCGAAGCATTAAAAAATAAAGAATAGAAACAGCACAAAATAGCGAATGATATTTATCATTTAAAGTAGTAAAAATCAATCGTTAATTTGCAATTAAATAGTTTAGCATAATTACATTACATAAAGAATAAAAAAATGATTAAAACAGACATACTTATAATAGGAGCCGGACCAACAGGTTTATTTGCAGTTTTTGAAGCAGGATTGTTAAAACTGAAATGTCATATTTTAGATGCTTTGCCACAAGCAGGCGGACAATTATCTGAATTATATCCAAAAAAACCTATTTATGATATTCCAGGTTTTCCGGAAGTATTAGCCGGAGATTTAGTAGATAATTTAATGGAACAAATCAAGCAATTCGAACCAGGATTCACACTGGGAGAACGTGCAGAAACCATTGAAAAACAAGAAGACGGAAGTTTTATTGTGACTTCAAATAAAGGAAAAAAATTCCATGCTCCTGTGGTAGCAATTGCAGGTGGTTTAGGAAGTTTTGAACCAAGAAAACCATTGATTGAAGACATCGAATTTTACGAGGATAAAGGAATTAAATACTTTATCAAAAATCCGGAAAAATTCAGAGACAAAAGAGTCGTGATTGCCGGAGGAGGAGATTCTGCTTTGGACTGGAGTATTTTCTTGTCGAATGTTGCTTCTGAGGTAACTTTGATTCACCGTAGAAACGAATTCAGAGGGGCTTTAGATTCTGTAGAAAAAGTACAGGAATTGAAGAACTCAGGAAAAATAAAAATGATTACGCCTGCAGAAGTAGTTGGCTTGAATGGAGCGGAACATTTAGAGTCAATTGATATTGAGGAAAATGGCGCACATAGAACCATTGCAACGGATTATTTTATTCCACTCTTTGGATTAACACCAAAATTAGGTCCTATCGGAGACTGGGGATTAGACATTGAAAAAAATGCCATCAAAGTAAATAATGCTTTGGATTACCAAACTAATATTCCAGGGATTTTTGCCATTGGTGACGTAAATACCTATCCGGGAAAACTGAAATTGATTCTTTGTGGTTTCCACGAAGCCACATTAATGTGTCAGGCAGCCTATCAAATCATCAATCCAGGTAAGAAATATGTATTGAAATACACTACAGTTTCTGGTGTTGACGGATTTGACGGAACCCGTAAAGAAGCTCCAAAAGCCGTGGTGAAAGCCATAGTTTAACAACATAATACAAACTAGTTAAAAAATATAGCGCTAATACTTGCAAGTATTAGCGCTATGTCTTTACTTTGCACTGTTCATATATTTATTGAAAGTTATCACGAAAGGCGGAGGGAAAGACCCAATGAAACCTTAGCAACCCTTTATCTTTAAAGAAGGTGCTACATTCTACTTTATACAGAACCAGTTTCAGTATTTAAGATAGATAACACATGAATACTCACTTAGTATTTCTTAAACCCTTTCTTGACAACATATCGATATTTAGCTTACTGTATTTATTTCAGTATCAGGAGCGAACAATTGGCGTTTTTTTGTCAATACCGTTCCCGCTTTTCGTTGCAATCTTTTTCATCCTGAAACAAGTTCAGGACGAGAAAGGATTTTCACTGCAAACGTAGTTCATCGAACTCCTATGAAAATAGTAATTAAGTGAGGTAATCGGGGCTAAAGAGCTAATATATTGAACTTTTGGAATTAATAATAAGCGCTTAATACTATAATGTTTTGCGAGAATAAAACAAAAGATGTCAACAATTCAAGAAGCTATTAAAAAAAACATACTCATACTCGATGGAGCTATGGGAACCATGTTGCAACGCTACAATTTTTCCGAAGAAGATTTTCGAGGAGAACGTTTCAAAGATTTTCCACATTCCTTAAAAGGGAACAACGATTTATTGTCATTAACGCAACCACAAGCGATTCGTGCCGTTCACGCAGCTTATTTTGAAGCAGGAGCGGATATTGTTGAAACCAATACTTTTTCTGGAACTACTATCGGAATGGCCGATTATCATCTGGAAGATTTGGTATACGAACTCAACTATGAATCAGCAAGAATCGCCCGTGAAGTAGCCGATGAATTCACAGCCAAAAATCCGGATAAACCTCGTTTTGTAGCAGGTTCAATAGGACCAACAAACAGAACGGCCAGCATGTCACCAGATGTAAATGATCCGGGATACAGAGCGGTAACTTTTGATGATTTACGTATTGCTTACAAACAACAAGTAGAAGCGTTGATTGACGGAGGAAGTGATTTGCTTTTGGTAGAAACTATTTTCGACACTTTAAATGCAAAAGCGGCCCTTTTCGCTATTGAAGAAGTCAAAGACGAACGCAATATCGATATTCCAATAATGGTTTCCGGAACGATTACGGATGCGTCAGGAAGAACACTTTCGGGTCAAACCGTAGAAGCTTTTTTGGTTTCGGTTTCGCATATACCATTATTGAGCGTAGGTTTCAATTGTGCTTTGGGAGCTGATTTGCTGAAACCTTATCTACAGACTTTGGCGCATAATACGTCATTCAATGTTTCGGCGCATCCTAATGCAGGATTACCAAATGCATTTGGTGAGTACGATGAAACGCCAGAACAGATGCAAGCTTTCATCAAAGAATATTTAGACGACAATTTAGTAAATATCATAGGTGGTTGTTGCGGAACAACGCCAGAGCACATCAAGTTGATTGCTGATATCGCAAAGGAGTATAAACCTAGAGTATCAACAGCGACAATGTAACGTAGAGACGCGATGTATCTCGTCTGAATTATAGCCGGGAATTCTTTGTAATTATTGATTTTAGGGCAAAAAAAAATAAAAAATGGCACAAGCAGAAACTAGAAAAAACCTTGTATTATCGGGATTAGAGCCTTTAATCATTACGCCAGACAGCGTATTTGTGAATATTGGTGAACGTACGAATGTAACAGGTTCTAGAAAATTCCTTCGATTAATCAAAGAAGAAAAATACGAAGAAGCACTTAGCATTGCAAAAGAGCAAGTAGAAGGTGGCGCGCAAATCATCGATATTAATATGGATGAAGGAATGCTCGATGGCGAATATGCTATGACAAAATTCCTAAATCTAATCGCTGCCGAGCCTGATATTTCCAGAGTGCCAATTATGATTGACAGCTCGAAATGGGACATTATCGAAGCGGGTTTAAAAGTAGTGCAAGGAAAGAGTGTTGTAAACTCAATTTCTTTAAAAGAAGGGGAAGAACAATTTATTCATCATGCTAAATTGATCAAGCGCTACGGCGCTGCAGCAATTATTATGGCTTTTGATGAAACAGGACAAGCTGATAATTACGAACGAAGAGTTGAAATTTGCCAACGTTCGTATGATATTTTGGTAAACAAAGTTGGTTTTCCTCCGCAAGACATCATTTTTGATTTGAATATATTTCCAGTAGCTACTGGAATGGAAGAACACCGCTTGAACGCATTGGATTTCTTTAGAGGAACAAAATGGGTTAGAGAGAATCTTCCACATGCGCATATTAGTGGTGGTGTGAGTAATGTTTCTTTCTCGTTTAGAGGAAATGATACGGTTCGTGAAGCGATGCACTCTGTTTTCTTATATCATGCGATTCAACATGGTATGACGATGGGAATCGTGAATCCAGAAATGCTTTCTATTTACGATGAAATTCCAAAAGATCTTTTAGAACACGTTGAAGATGTAATCTTGAACAGACGCGATGATGCCACAGAAAGATTGTTGGACTTTGCCGAGAATGTAAAAGGAGATGTAAAGAGTAATGAAAAAACAGTTCAAGAATGGCGTTCGGGAACTATTCAGGAACGATTGACGCATTCGCTAGTAAAAGGAGTTGATGAATTTATAGAAATTGACGTAGAAGAAGCCAGACTTGCAGCAACAAAACCTATCGAAGTAATCGAAATCAACCTAATGGCAGGAATGAATGTCGTAGGAGATTTATTTGGTTCGGGAAAAATGTTTTTACCACAAGTGGTGAAATCAGCGCGTGTAATGAAAAAAGCAGTAGCTTATTTATTGCCATTTATTGAAGCCGAAAAAGATGGTGTTTCGAGTTTTGCAGGTCGTATATTAATGGCGACTGTAAAAGGCGATGTACACGATATTGGTAAAAATATTGTTTCGGTTGTTTTGGCTTGTAACAATTATGAGATTATTGATTTAGGTGTGATGGTTGCGCCTGAGAAAATTATCGCTGCAGCTATAGAACACAATGTTGATATTATCGGTCTAAGCGGATTGATAACACCTTCATTGGATGAAATGGTGTATTTGGCTAAAGAATTAGACAAAAGAAATATAAAAATCCCAGTGATGATTGGTGGAGCAACGACTTCGCGCGCGCATACTGCCGTGAAAATTGCACCACAGTATAGAGAAACGGTTATTCACGTAAATGATGCTTCGAGAGCCGTAACGGTTGCCGGAAATTTATTGAACAGTGAGAAAAAAATATATGCAAGTGACATCAGAGCAGAATATGATGCTTTTAGAGAGACTTTTTTGAATCGTTCGCGTGACAAAAATTTCTTAACTATTGAGCAAGCTCGTGTCAATAAATTGAAATTAGATTGGGAAAATTACAACCCAATGAAGCCTAATTTTATTGGAACAAAAACAATCGAAGTCGATTTGGATGTTTTGGTTCCGTATATTGACTGGACACCCTTTTTTAGAACATGGGAATTGTTTGGGAAATATCCAGCGATTTTAACAGATACTGTTGTTGGAGAACAAGCTACTTCGGTTTTTGCGGATGCCAAAGAAATGTTGGGCGTTATTTTGAAAGAAAAGAAACTGACAGCCAAAGGAATCTACGGAATTTTTCCAGCGAATCAAGTGAATGATGATGACATCGAATTGAGCGACGAAAGTGGAAAAGTACTAGAGAAATTCTTGACGTTGCGTCAGCAATCACAAAAAACAAAAGGTGCTCCAAATATCGCTTTATCTGATTTTATTGCTCCAAAAGACAGCGGTAAAAAGGATTATATGGGAGCATTTTGTGTAACAACCGGTTTTGGTGTGGATGAATGGGCGGCTGAATTCGAAAAAGATTTAGATGATTATAATTCGATTATGGTGAAAGCATTGGCGGATCGTTTCGCAGAAGCTTTCGCAGAATATTTGCACGAAAAAATCCGTAAAGAGATTTGGGGTTACGCTGCTGATGAAAATTTATCTACCGAGGCTATGATTGAAGAGGTTTATAAAGGAATTCGTCCAGCACCGGGTTATCCGGCTTGTCCTGACCATTTGGAAAAACCAACGATTTGGAAATTATTGAATGTAGAACAAGAAATTGGAGTGACTTTAACAGAAAGTATGGCGATGTGGCCGGCTTCATCGGTTTCTGGATATTATTTTGGAAATCCGGAAAGTAGGTATTTTGGACTTGGAAAAATAAAAGAAGACCAAGTTATTGATTATGCCAAACGAAGAAGCGTTTCGACAGAAGTTGCCATGAAATGGCTGAACCCAAATATTGCAGATTAGAAAATAGTTTAAAGTTGAAATTTTGTTTAAAGTTTAAAGTTTAAAGTTGTTCGAGAGAACCTTAAACCTTAAACCTTAAACTTCAAACTAAAGAAGATGAAAGTAACACAACATATTGAAGACGCAAAAGGAGAAACTTTATTCTCCTTCGAAATTATTCCGCCTCAAAAAGGCAAAAGCATTCAGGAATTATACGATAATATTGATCCGTTGATGGAGTTTAAACCACCATTTATAGACGTAACTACTTCTCGCGAAGAATATATTTACGTGGATAAAGGCAATGGTTTATTAGATAAGAAACTGACCAGAATGCGTCCGGGAACGCTTGGGATTTGTGCTTCGATAAAGCATAAATACAACGTAGATACGGTTCCTCACGTGCTTTGCGGTGGTTTTACTAAAGAAGAAACTGAGTATTTATTAGTCGATTGTCATTATCTTGGAATTGATAATGTGATGGCGTTACGTGGCGATGCGATGAAAGACGAGCAATATTTTATTCCGAAACAAGGAGGAAATGATTTTGCGGTTGATTTAGTGAAACAAATCAACCAATTGAATTGCGGGAAATATTTGCACGATGTAATGGATATTGATAATAAAGCCAATTTTTGTATTGGTGTTGCTGGATATCCGGAGAAGCATTTGGAGTCTCCATCCTTACAATCTGATTTAAAAAGGTTGAAAGAAAAAGTTGATGCAGGTGCGGATTATGTGGTGACACAAATGTTCTTTGATAATGCTAAATACTTTGAATTTGTTGCCAAAGCCAGAGAAATGGGAATTACTGTACCTATTATTCCAGGTATTAAACCAATTGCCGTAAAAAGACATTTGCAAGTCTTACCACAAATTTTCAGAATCGATTTGCCGGAAGATTTAATTCATGCAGTTGACCAATGTAAAAATAATGCGGATATCAGACAAGTAGGAATCGAATGGGCAATTCAACAATCTTTAGAATTGAAAGCTGCAGGAGTTCCGGTATTGCATTATTATTCTATGGGGAAATCAGAGAATATTAGACAAATTGCGAGTAAGGTTTTTTAATTCCCCAATCGTATTTCATAAAAAAAGCTCGTTTAAAATCAAATTTAAACGAGCTTTTTTAGTTGTAAACTACTTTGTAATCTCTCTAAATACTGCCTCGAGGTTTTTATTTTTCTGATTCAGTTGAAGTGTTTTCAAACCATTGGCATTAGCAAAATCAAAAACAGCCGGTCGCATGTCTTTATCCGCTTTGAAAGTCAATTCCCAAATCATGTCGTGTGTATTCTTGTAAGAAACAAGATTTTCGATTTTAGCAATAGCTTGTTCCTCTATTTTATAATCAAATTCTACTTCGATAACTTGCTCCTTGTCTTCGGAAATTAAGTGGTCCAGTTTTTTATCGGTAACAATTTTGCCGTTATTGATGATAATAACGCGGTCACAAATGGCTTCAACTTCCTGCATAATGTGCGTAGAAAGGAAAACGGTTTTGTCTTTCCCTACGTTTTTAATCACATTACGAATTTCCATTAATTGATTTGGGTCTAAACCAGTTGTTGGTTCGTCAAGAATCAAAACATCCGGATTGTGTAATAAAGCATTGGCAAGACCTACACGCTGGCGATATCCTTTGGATAATTGTCCTATTTTTTTATGACTTTCGGTACTTAAACCTGTCAATTGAATTACTTCTTCAATGCGGGATTTGGCTACTTTGTACACATCTGCGTTAAAAGCCAAATATTCTCTCACATACAAATCCAAATACAACGGATTGTGTTCCGGTAAATAACCAATGGAAAGCTGAACGGCTTTTTGCTGTGTGTTTACATCGTTTCCATTTACGATTGCTGTACCTTCATCGGCATTGATATACGTTGTCAATATTTTCATTAAAGTCGATTTTCCGGCTCCATTTGGACCTAAAAAACCAACAATTTCTCCTTTATTAATGGAAAATGAAATGTTATCCAGTGCTTTTTGGGCACCGTAGCTTTTGGATATATTAGTAACTTCTATTGACATGGAATTTTATTTGTTGCAAAAGTAAACAGAAAAAGTATTGATTTATTGTTTTTTGTAGCCCAATAGCTAAAAAGTCCTTTGTCAAAGTTTTACAAAGCGAGATGATATTCTATTTTAGATTTATATATTTACCATAAACTATATAGATATGAATTTGAAAAATACACAATCCGGCAGTTTCTTAAAAAACTACAAAAGTATTTTATTGCTACTTGGAGGAATTCTGGTAGGAAGTATATTAGGTTTAGTTTTTGGAAAAGGAGTAGAAGTGATTAAACCTTTGGGCGATATATTTCTGAATTTATTGTTTACAGCAATCATTCCTTTGATATTTTTCACTATTTCATCATCAATAGCCAGTTTAGAAAAGTCAGAGAAATTGGGGAGGTTATTCGTAATTGTAATAGGTGTGTTTTTAAGTACAGTATTGATTTCTGCTATTTTAATGATTATTGGTGTATTGTTATTCCCTGTTCAGCAAGATATTATCATTTCCAAAATTCCATTGGAAACAATTCAGGAAAGTTCTACGGGTTCACAAATTACCCAGTTGCTTACTGCAAGTGACTTTTTTGAACTGTTGTCCCGTAAAAATATGTTGGCGCTCATTATATTTTCTTTTTTAATAGGATTTGCCAGTTTGCATTCAGGAGAAAAAGGGAAAGATTTCAGTCGCTTCCTAAATTCAGGAAACGAAGTGATGAAGCAATTGTTACACATGATTATGAAAACGGCTCCAATAGGTTTGGGTGCTTATTTTGCGTATCAGGTTGGGATTTTTGGACCGCAATTATTTGGCGCTTACGCAAAACCTTTAGGGCTTTATTATGCGGTTTGTGCTTTTTACTTTGTCGTATTTTTTAGTTTGTTTGCTTTTATTGCCGGAGGGAAATTAGGATTTAAAGTATTTTGGAAAAACAATATTACGCCTTCTTTAACTGCGTTAGGAACTTGCAGCAGCATTGCGACAATTCCGGCGAATCTGGAAGGTGCCGAAAAAATGAATATCCCGAGTCATATCAGGAATGTAGTTATTCCACTTGGCGCACCTTTGCATAAAGACGGTTCGAGTATGTCGTCCATTATAAAAATTGCGGTTATTTTTGCCATGTTTGGTAAAGATTTTACAGATCCTTATAATTTACTAGTGGCATTGGGAATTACAGTAATTGTTTCAGTAGTCGAGGGCGGAATTCCAAATGGAGGTTATATAGGTGAAATTCTAGCGATAACCGTTTATGGATTTCCTATGGAGCAAGCTCTACCGGCAGCTATGATTGTAGGAACCTTAGTAGATCCTATGGCGACCCTGTTGAATGCAAATGGAGATTTAGTTTCAGCGATGGTAGTTACCCGAATTGCAGAGGGAAAAAAATGGCTGTCGGCTAATTTAGCAGCTTAAACGCTTTTTTAGTTTGAATTAGTTGAAAAAAGCATTTAGAAATCAGTAATAAGAGATGGGTTAGAAGTCTCTTTTTTAGGTATTTTGCAATAATAAGCAGCTTTCACAAAGAATTCTTTTTTTGTTACATAAAACAATAATTTTTTTTTGGTCGGTTTGAAATAAGCCCTACATTTGCAGTGTAAATATTAAATATAACACAGAAGATACAATGTCTAATAACCGTTTTTATTTTAGCAACACTTATTATTTCTTCTTTAGGAAGTAAGGGATTGTGCTATGGTTATTTGAAAACAAACAAACAAATAAAACTAATATACAATCCTGATGAAAATCAGGATTTTTTTTTGAATATAACTGAAATAAGATAAATGAAAATTGATAGAATACGAATCAAAATTTCATTTTCAAATAGAAACAAATAATAACTTAGAATGAGAACTAAGATTGCAATACAAGGTATAAAAGGCTCTTTCCATCATCAGGTGGCACAGGATTATTACTATCAAAATGTTGAGGTAGATGAGTGTTTGTCTTTTGAAGAGTTAGTGGATAGTTTGCTTTCAGGAAAATCAGATCAGGCAGTTATGGCTATAGAAAACTCTATCGCTGGACCAATTATTCCGAATTATGCCTTGATTGATAAAAACAATTTACACATTATTGGAGAGCATTATTTAGATATTCACCAAAATTTAATGGCGTTAAAAGGGCAACAAATTGAGGATATTTTAGAAGTGCATTCTCATCCAATGGCGTTATTGCAATGTATGGAGTTTTTGAAAAAGTATCCGGACATTAAATTAGTTGAAGATAAAGATACTGCCGAAACGGCTCGAAGAATACATCAACATCAGTTGAAAGGAATTGCTGCAATTGCGAGTAAAACGGCTTCTGAAATGTATGATTTAGAGATTTTGGCTCCGGAAATTCAGACGATAAATAATAACATGACACGATTTGTTATTATCAAAAAGGAGAACTCATTTGTTGATGAAAACGAAATAAACAGAGCTTCCATCAAATTTGAATTGGATCACAAACGCGGCAGTTTAGCAGCAGTTTTAAATGTGATGAGTGATTGTAAATTGAATTTAACCAAAATACAATCATTGCCAAAAATAGAAACGCCTTGGAAATATTCCTTTTTTGTGGATGTTACTTTCGAAAAATACGAAGATTATGCTAAAGCAAAAGCATTACTGACCATAATGGCGGAATACTTTAAGGTTTTAGGCGAATATAAAAATACAAAGCCATGATTACTACAGCGAAACGTCTGGATATAATTGAAGAATACTATTTCTCCTCAAAACTGAGAGAAGTAAGACAATTGGCTTCTGAGGGGAAACCAATTATTAATATGGGAATTGGAAGTCCGGATTTACAGCCATCACAAGCAGTTGTTGGTGCAGTTGTTATGGCAATGCAAGATGAAAATGCGCATCAATACCAAAGTTATCAAGGATTGCCGGAATTACGACAAGGTATGGCTGATTTTTATCAGAGTAACTTTCAAGTAGCGTTGAATCCAGCTAACGAAATTTTGCCTTTGATGGGTTCCAAAGAAGGAATCATGCATATTTCACTGGCTTTCTTGAATGAAGGAGATCAGGTGCTGATTCCAAATCCAGGTTATCCAACGTATACTTCGGTGACGAATTTAGTAGGGGCAGTTCCGGTTTATTATGACTTAAAAGAAGTAAATAATTGGGAACCTGATTTCGAAGCTTTGGAAAAACTGAATTTATCTAAAGTGAAAATCATGTGGATTGGTTATCCGCATATGCCAACAGGAGCAAGAGGAAGTTTGGAGTTGTTTTCAAAATTAGTGGCTTTTGCCAAAAAACATAACATTTTGTTAGTCAATGACAATCCGTATAGTTTTGTTTTAAATGACAATCCGATGAGTTTGTTACAAGTGGAAGGCGCCAAAGATGTGGCTTTAGAATTGAATTCTTTGAGTAAGACTTTTAACATGGCAGGCTGGAGAGTTGGAATGGTTTTAGGAAATGCAGCTTGTATTGATGCTGTTCTAAAAGTAAAAAGCAACATGGACAGCGGAATGTTCTACGGGATTCAAAAAGGAGCAATTGAAGCTTTAAAAAGTGACAAGACTTGGTTTGAATCGATGAATGCGATTTATAGAAAACGTAGGATTCTTACCGAACAACTAGCTGAGAAATTAGGTTGTAAAGTATATAAAGAAGGAGTTGGATTATTTGTTTGGGCAAAGTTGCCAGACGGAATTACATCGGCAGAGAAATTTATTGATGAAATTTTATATGACAAATCTATTTTTATTACACCGGGGACCATTTTTGGTTCTAATGGAGAAGGATATATTCGATTTGCACTTTGTGTAAAAGAAGAAAAAATACAGGAAGCTATAAATAGATTTTAGATTGTTGATTAACGATTCTAGATTTCAGATTTTCCTGCAAGGTTTTTAAAACATTGTAGGTATAAAAATAAAACGATGAAAGTATTTGTAATAGGAATAGGATTAATTGGTGGTTCGATGGTATTGGACATTAAAACGCTGCATCCAGAAGCCAAAATTTATGGAATTGATAACAACGAAAGTCATTTGGCGGAAGCCTTAGCTTTAGGAGTTGTTGATGGAGTGGCAACATTTGAAGATTTAGTTGATGCTGACTTTGTAATCGTTTCGGTTCCTGTTGATGTAGCATTGATTGTTTTGCCAAAAGTATTGGATGTTGTTGGGGACAATACGATTGTTTTTGAAGTAGGTTCAACAAAAACTCCTATTTGTGAAGCGGTTGCACATCATCCTAAAAGGAGAAATTTTATTGCTACGCATCCTATTGCAGGAACGGAGTTTTCAGGACCTTCGGCGGCGATAAAAGGATTGTTTCAAGGTAAAACGAATATTATTTGTGAAGTAGAGAAAACAACTTTCAAATTACAGGAAAAGGCGTTGGAGCTTTTTACGGCGATGGGAATGAGAATCCGTTATATGGACCCGAAATCACATGATAAACACATTGCATATGTATCGCATTTATCGCATATCAGTGCCTTTATGTTGGGGAAAACGGTAATCAATAAAGAGAAAGACGAACAGGATATTTTTGATATGGCCGGTTCCGGTTTTGAAAGTACGGTTCGTTTAGCCAAAAGTTCGCCAGCAATGTGGACGCCAATTTTTAAACAAAACAGGAAGCAGGTTGTAAAAACATTGGATGAATACATTTCGAATTTATCAAAATTTAAAGAATTATTAGAAAAGGAAGATTACGATGCGATTTATAATGAAATGCAAAGTGTCAATAAAATAAAGGAAATATTAAACGGAATTAATGTAAAAAAATAGACCGTTTTTTGGGGCAGGCGCAGTCTCAGAAAACAGTTTCAAGAAGAAGAACAACACAATAAAAAAATAAAAATTAAAAAAGATGGAAAACAAGAAAGAAATGAGAAATTGGTTGAATGAATTCAATTTGACTCATCCATTTGTAATCGCAGGACCTTGTAGTGCTGAAACAGAAGAACAAGTATTGAAAATTGCACATGAATTGAAAGATTCGGATGTAAGTGTTTTTAGAGCAGGAATTTGGAAACCAAGAACGCGTCCGGGAGGATTTGAAGGTGTTGGGGAAATAGGATTGAAATGGTTGAAAAAAGCCAAAGAACAAACGGGATTGTTAATGGGAACAGAGGTAGCAAATGCTGCTCACGTAAAATTAGCTTTGGAGTATGATATTGATGTATTGTGGATTGGTGCAAGAACTACCGTAAATCCATTTGCAATGCAGGAAATTGCAGATGCTTTAGTAGGAACTAAAAAAATCGTATTGGTTAAGAATCCGGTAAATCCAGATTTGTCTTTATGGTTGGGAGGTGTTGAGCGTTTATACATGGCAGGAATTGAAAAATTAGGAGTAATTCACAGAGGTTTTTCTACTTACGAAAAAACAAAATACAGAAATATTCCAGAATGGCAGATTGCTATCGAATTACAAAATAAATTCCCTGATTTGCCTTTAATCATTGACCCGTCTCATATTACAGGAGATCGTAAAATGATTCTTGAAGTAACTCAAGAAGCTTTGGATTTGAATTATGATGGTATGATTATCGAAACACATTACGATCCGGACAATGCTTGGAGTGATGCTGCACAACAAGTTACGCCAGACGCTTTGAAACAAATCTTTATTGATTTGAAAGTTAGAAAAGTAAATGATGTGTCGGATGAGTTTACTCAAAAAATGGCTAAGTTAAGAGCTAATATCGATGTTTTAGATGCTACTTTATTGGATTTATTAGGGAAGCGTATGAAAGTAGCAGACGAAATAGGTCAGGTGAAAAAAGATGCTAACGTTGCTGTTTTGCAAAACAATCGTTGGAACGAAATTCTAGGAAAAATGATTTTAGAGGGTGAGAAAAAAGGATTGACTGAAGAGTTTGTACTTAAAATGTTCAAAGCTATTCACCAAGAAAGTATTGGTCACCAAGAAAAAGTATTGAACGCTTAAAATGATTTAGGAGTGTAGATTAACGATTTCTGATTTTAGATTTCGGTGATGAGAATTTAAATTTTATGAAGTCCCAAGACGTTATGTTTTGGGATTTTTTTGTTTTTAGAGTCTTCTAATGTCAAAAATCGAAAATCCTTTATCTTTGCAGAGTCTTAGATTTTAAATCTGAAATCTAAAATCGTTAGTCTTCAATCAAAAATCCTTTATCTTTGCAAAGTCTTAGGTTTTAAATCAGAAATCTAAAATCGTTAATCTTCAATCAAAAATCCTAAATGACAGGACTAGTATACAAATCTACAGGAAGTTGGTACACCGTAAAATCCGAACAAGGGGATTTTATAGAATGCCGTATGAAAGGGAAATTCCGAATTAAAGGAATCAAAAGCACCAATCCTATTGCTGTCGGTGATATTGTGGATTATGAACTCGAGGTAACATCAGATGTAGTTACAGGAACTATTCATAAAATTCATGACAGGAAGAATTACATCGTTCGTAAATCAGTTAATTTATCGCACCAGATGCATATTATTGCATCGAATATTGATCGGGTTTTCTTGTTAGTTACCATAAATAATCCGCCAACGACTTTTAATTTTATTGACCGTTTTCTGGTTACTGCAGAAGCGTATGGAATTGAAACGATATTGGTTTTTAATAAAATCGATACTTTTGACGAAGCCACGCTTGACGAGCAGTTGTACATGCAGCATGTGTACCAAGAAATTGGATATAAATGTTTACGCGTTTCTTCTACCGAAATGAAAGGAATAGAGGAATTGAAAAAAATGATGATTGGTAAAGTGAGTATGTTTTCAGGACATTCAGGAGTTGGAAAGTCAACTTTGGTAAATGCGATGGAACCTTCTTTACATCTAAAAACAAAAACAATTTCTGAAGCAAGTAAGCAGGGACAACACACGACGACTTTTGCAGAGATGTATGATTTATCATTTGATGCCAGAATCATCGATACGCCGGGTATCAAAGGTTTTGGAATAGTCGATATGGAAAAAGAAGAAGTGAGTGGTTATTTTCCTGAGTTTTTCAAATTGAAAGACCAATGTAAATTTAATAATTGCTTGCATAAAGAGGAACCGCATTGCGCCATTAAAGCAGCATTAGAAAGAGATGAAATTGCTTGGTCCCGTTATAGAAGTTATCTTAAAATTCTCGAAGGTGACGATGAACATTATCGTACCGATATTCATAATGAAGACCGAATAATTAGTGATAAAACAAGAGAATAAAAGAGACGCGATTTATCGCGTCTGTTTTTTATAGAATATAAGATAATGAAAGTTGTAATTCAAAGAGTTTCCTCAGCCTCTGTAACCATTGATGAAAAAGTTGTTGCCGATATCCAAAAAGGTTTATTGGTATTAGTTGGAATTGAAGATAGCGACACGCAAGAAGACAGTAATTGGCTGGTTGGTAAAATTGTAAACCTGCGGATTTTTGGAGATGAAAATCAGGTCATGAATTTATCCGTTGCAGCTATTGACGGTGATATAATTGTGGTAAGCCAGTTTACACTTCATGCTTCCACCAAAAAAGGAAATCGTCCTTCCTATATAAAAGCTTCAAAACCAGAAGTTGCTATCCCATTGTACGAGAAATTTGTAAAAAAAATAGAAATGGAATTGGGAAAGAAAGTACAAACCGGAATCTTTGGTGCAGATATGAAAGTACTTTTGTTGAATGACGGTCCAGTAACGATAGTAATTGACAGTAAAAATAGAGATTAAAATGAACCTAAAAAATTCCCAACTAGACGTTGACACTTGGATAAAAGAACATGGCGTTCGTTACTTTAACGAACTGACTAACATGGCACAACTTACAGAAGAAGTAGGCGAAGTAGCCCGAATCATTGCACGTCGTTACGGCGAACAATCTGAAAAAGAAAGCGACAAAAATAAAGACCTTGGCGAAGAATTAGCCGATGTGGTTTTCGTGGTATTGTGTTTAGCAAATCAAACAGGAATCGATTTGCAGGCTGCTTTCGATAAAAAGATGGATTTAAAGTCTATTCGTGACAAAGACCGTCACAAAAACAACGAAAAACTCAAATAATTTGTGAATTGTAAATTATGAATTGTGAATGAGTAGTGGTAAATTGCGACCTTAAATTATTTGAGTCGAAAGCTAAAGCTATAACTCATAACTCATAATTAAAAACATGAATTTACTGTTACAAACTTCCCATTCTAATTTACAAGCTCAAATTGCAGTTACCGGTTCAAAAAGCGAAACCAACCGACTATTATTGTTACAAGCACTTTTTCCAAATATTACTTTGGCTAATACTTCCAACTCTGATGACAGTGAAGTCATGCAAAAAGCATTGAAAGGAAACGAGGAAATAGTTGATATTCATCATGCTGGAACGGCGATGCGTTTTCTAACGGCTTATTTTGCTGTAAACGAAGGTCGAGAAGTAGTTTTGACTGGTTCTCAGAGAATGACGGAGCGTCCAATAAAAGTTTTGGTGGAAGCTTTGGAACAATTAGGTGCAAAAATATCCTACGAGAAAGAAGCAGGTTATCCGCCTATTCGAATCAAAGGACAAAAAATCACAGCTTCTAAAGTTACTATTCCTGCAAATGTGAGCAGTCAATACATATCGGCATTGTTGTTAGTGGCGCCAAAACTGGAAAACGGTATTGAAATAACTTTAGTAGGTGAAATCACTTCAGTTCCTTATATCAAAATGACCTTGGCTTTGTTGAATGATTTAGATATCAAAACCAGTTTCGAAGGAAATGTAATTACCGTTTATCCAAAACAAGAAGTAGCATCGAAAGTAATGACCGTAGAATCCGATTGGAGTTCTGCTTCTTACTTTTTCAGTTTAGCTGCTTTGGCAGAAAATGCGACGATTTCATTGACCAGTTATAAAGAAACCAGTTTGCAAGGCGATTCGGCTTTGGTTGAAATCTACAAACAAATGGGTGTTGAAACGCATTTTGATGGAAACAAAATGACTTTGGTTAAATTGCCTAATTTCAAGCCTGAAGCTTTAAACTTAGAATTAAATAATACACCAGATATTGCCCAAACCATTGTAGTTACTTGCCTTGGTTTAGGAATTGGTTGTCATCTTACAGGACTTCACACCTTGAAAATTAAAGAAACCGATAGACTTGAAGCACTACGAATTGAGCTGACAAAACTTGGAGCAAATATATCAGTTACCAATGATAGCTTGACGCTTGTGGCTTCAAATGAAATCAATCATAATATTAAAATAGCTACGTATAACGATCACAGAATGGCGATGGCATTTGCACCTTTGGCTTTAAAAGTGCCAATAATCATCGAAAATGCGGAAGTAGTTTCTAAATCATACCCTGATTTTTGGGAAGACATGAAAAAATTAGATTTTAATGTGACTGAAATCGCTTCTTAATTCTCAATGTTTACGGGCCTAAACCTTTGTCGCTTTGTTGCTTTGCAAGTTCGAAACTAAATTAAACAGCAAAACACTTGACAACGCCTATCTCACAATCGTATATTTGCACACGATTTAGAAGTATGACTTCAAAACTCATACTTCATAATCTATAACTCATAACTTTATCAAATGAAATTATCACATTTTCAATTCGATTTACCAAAAGAACTTCTTGCTGAATATCCAGCTGAAAACAGAGACGAAGCACGTCTAATGGTTATTGATCGTAAGAAAGGAACTATAGAGCATAAAATGTTCAAAGATGTTATCGATTATTTTGATGACGGAGATGTTTTAATTCTGAATAATACTAAGGTTTTTCCAGCGCGTTTGTATGGAAACAAAGAAAAAACAGGAGCAAGAATCGAAGTTTTTTTACTTAGAGAATTAAATTCTGAGCAAAGACTTTGGGATGTTTTAGTTGATCCGGCTCGTAAAATTAGAATTGGTAACAAACTATATTTTGGAGATGACGATTCGTTAGTAGCTGAGGTTATTGACAACACGACTTCTCGTGGAAGAACATTGCGTTTTCTTTACGACGGTTCTTATGAAGAATTCAGAAATAAATTAACAGAACTTGGAGAAACTCCAATCCCAAAATATATTTCTAGAGACGTAACTCCGGAAGATGCGGAACGTTACCAAACCATTTATGCTAAAGAAGAAGGTGCTGTTGCAGCGCCAACTGCAGGATTGCATTTCTCGAAACATTTATTGAAAAAACTGGAAATCAAAGGAATTAAATTTGCCGAAGTAACGCTTCACGTAGGTTTGGGAACTTTCAATCCAGTTGAGGTTGAGGATTTATCAAAACACAAAATGGATTCTGAGGAATTAAAAATTACTCAGGAAGCGTGTGATATTGTGAATGAAGCCAAAGCTAAAAAGAAACGTATTTGTACCGTAGGAACTACTTCTATGCGTGCCGTTGAAAGCTCAGTATCGTCACAAAACACCTTGAATCCTTTTGATGGATGGACAAATAAATTCGTTTTTCCTCCACATGATTTTACGATTCCAACGTGTATGATTACTAATTTCCATACGCCAAAATCAACTTTATTAATGATGGTTTCAGCATTCTGCGGACATGATTTAATGAAAAAAGCCTATGCCGAAGCAATCAAAGAAGAGTATAAATTCTATTCTTACGGTGATGCGATGTTAATCATCTAATCTGTCCCTAAACTTCGAGATAATCATATTCTAAATAACAAAATCTCGTCAGTAATGGCGGGATTTTTTTTGGTGTGCCCCAAGGGTCGGGCTGTACGCTGTATCTTTATTTTCTGAAAGAAAGAAAATAAAGGATGCCACTTCCATCCCTCACACAATACGTTTTGGATAGGTGAGGACTTTTTGTGTGAAAAAAGAAATTTAAAACGTCATCTCAATTTTGTATCTGAATAAATTTATTACAGCTGTTTTTTTGTCAAGTCGAGCGCAGTCGAGACTCCTTGTTGGGTCTCGACTGCGCTCGACTTGACATATATTCTAAATTCTAATTCACTTGATACACCAGTCGTACCGTAATATTAGCCGTTTTGTTTTTGGATTGCGTATTGAAGGAACCGCCATAAGAAAAATCTTCCGATGAGTTTTGACCCGTAATTTGAAAAACACCCATATCTGATTTTTTTAGATTTCCTAAACTCGCATCTGCATTTTTAGCAATGCTTTTTGCTCTGATACTCGCGTCTTTTGTTGCTTCGGCAATCATTTTTATTTTTAATTCGGCAAGTTTTGTATAGTAATATTCAGGAGGAGATGAATAAAATTCCACACCAGAATTGATTAACTCACTCGATTGCCTGGATAATTCTTCAATTTTATTTACTTCCTTAGATTGGATACTCACGCTTTGGGTTAAGGTAAATCCAGTGAAAATTTGCTGTCTTGTCGTTCCGTTTTCGTTATAAGTCGTTTCAAAATCTTTATTAAAATTCACCGCAGAAAATACCATTTCATTCGGAGCAATTCCTTTGCCTGATAAATAGCTTTTTATTTTCTCTCTATCAGAATCCAATGCTGCGTACGCTTCTTTCAGAGTCACACTTTTTTTAGAAAAAGAACCGTTCCAAACAATCAAATCCGATACGAAATCCTTTTTCCCGGAGCCAGTTACACTTATGGTATCGTTACTTTTATTTCGATTCTGAAAAGCATTCGAAAATAAATAGGAGGAAATTACCACGGCGATAGCAATAATAATAACGTTCAAATTGTTTTTAAGCATAGGTTAAGGGTTTTAAATTCAATCAAATATAGTTAAATAACGAGTTGTTTTTTATTTCCGTATAGTATTCAGGAACTATTTTTTCTCATTCATAATTTTAACTATTTTATGTGTCGTCAATCGGCGATAAGTCTTTTATGCATCAGTCTTTTTTTACTACTTTTACAAACAAAATACAAAATATGGCATTCGAAAATACTCTTGAATTTGCAAAACAACTCGATTCGCAAGATCAATTACATAAATACCAAGATGAATTTATTTTTCCGCAGGTAAATGGAAAAAAAGTAATTTATTTTACGGGAAATTCATTGGGATTGCAACCCAAACGTACTAAAAACTATGTAGATGAGGTGATGAATGATTGGGCAAGTTTAGCTGTCGAAGGTCATTTTTACAGTGAAAAACCATGGTGGGATTACCACGAACGATTAGCAAATCCATTGAGTAAAATTGTGGGCGCTTTACCAAGCGAAGTTACCGTGATGAATACGTTAACGGTCAATCTTCATTTGTTGATGGTTTCCTTTTACCGACCTACAAAAAGCAGATATAAAATCATTTGCGAAGAAAAAGCATTTCCTTCGGATCAATATATGTTTCAAAGTCAGGTTCATTTTCATGGATACAAACCAGAAGATGCGATTGTAGAAATTAAGCGTCGCGAAGGTGAACACAACATTCGCATAGAAGATGTTTTGGCTAAAATTCAAGAAGTAGGTGATGAGTTGGCTTTGGTATTAATAGGCGGTGTCAATTATTACACAGGACAAGTATTTGATATGAAAACTATAACTGCAGCGGGCCATAAAGCGGGCGCTTATGTAGGTTGGGATTTAGCACACGCTGCAGGAAATATAAAACTGGAATTGCACGATTGGAATGTGGATTTTGCAGCTTGGTGCAGTTACAAATACATGAATTCAGGTCCTGGAAATGCTTCAGGATGTTTCATTCATGAGAAACACCACAACAATTCGGAGTTGCCACGATTCGCTGGTTGGTGGGGACATAATAAAGAGCGTCGTTTCAAGATGGAGCCCACTTTCGATCCAATTCATGGAGCCGATGGTTGGCAAATAAGTAATTTACCGGTACTTTCTCTGGCGCCATATTTAGCATCTGTAGAAATGTTTGATGAAATTGGGATGGACGCTTTAATTGAAAAAAGAGATGCAATTACTTCCTATTTAGAATTCATTCTGCACGAAATTGACAAAGAAGTTGATAGTACTTTCGAAATAATTACACCGTCAAATCCATTAGAAAGAGCGTCGCAATTATCAGTTTTGCTTCATGGGGAAGGACGTAGTTTATTTGATTATCTTATGAAAAGTGGTGTGATTACGGATTGGCGTGAACCTAATGTTATTCGATTAGCACCGGTTCCATTGTATTGTTCTTTTGAAGACATGTATCACTTTGGACAAATATTGAAATCCGGGATTTTAAAATAGTTTAGACGCAGAATTATATAAAAAATAGTTTAAATTGTATAAAGCATATTAACAGGTTTGAATGTTTCTTTGTATTATTATTAATCGTAAAACTTAAAATTATGAAAGCATTATATTTTATACTAATAGCTGCAGTTGTTGTTTCTTGTCAAAATCAAGGAAAAATGGAAATCGAAAAAGCAAAACTAGCGACTGTAGACTCGATGAAAGTTGAAATTGAAAAACAAAGAGTTATTGATTCCATGCAGGTTGAAATGGCTAAAATTGAGGAAGCCAAAATTGAAACCCAAAAAGAAGTTGTCGTTGTTAATAAACCATCGGCTACCACTACCACTTCAACAACCACACAAAAGAAAGGTTGGAGCAGTACTGCTAAAGGTGCAGTAATTGGAGCTGGAGTTGGAGCAGCAATAGGGGCAATTATAAGTAAGAAAAAAGTTCAAGGAGCTATAATTGGTGGTGTTGCTGGTGCTGGTATTGGTGCGGGAACAGGAGCTATTATAGACGGAAGTAAAAAGGAATAGATTTATTCTTTTAATAAAAAAGAGTGTATAAGTTCGTATCGAATTTATGCACTCTTTTTATTTACGGATGTTTCAGTTTAATAAGAATCCATATTTTGGATAATGGCATTGGCTTTAACTTTGATTTTGTATAATTCTTCGGGATTTAGTTTATTTAATAAATTCAGCATCATTCCCATGCGTTGATTTCCTTTAAAATACTCTTTTTTCTCATCTAGAAAATTCCAATATAGCGTATTGAAAGGACACGCTTTTTCTCCAAATTTTTCTTTGACATTGTAATGGCATTTGGCACAATTATTACTCATTTTATTGATGTAACTTCCGGAAGAAACATAGGGTTTTGTAGCAATAATTCCGCCATCTGCATATTGTGACATACCGCGGGTGTTAGGCATTTCGACCCATTCAATAGCATCTATGTAAACGCCTAGATACCAAGCATCTACTTCGTCAGGATTAATTTGTGTGAGTAGTGTAAAATTCCCTATTACCATGAGCCGTTGAATATGATGTGCATAAGCTTCGTCTAAACTTTGATTAATAGCGTGATTCATGCAATTCATTTTGGTTTTACCCGTCCAAAAAAAATTCGGTAATTTGTTGTCGTTTTTCAAGACATTCATTTGAGCGTAATGTGGCATTTCTTTCCAATAAATTCCTCGAATATATTCACGCCAACCCAGAATTTGTCGCACAAATCCTTCTACTTGTGAAAGGGTTATTTCAGTTTCATTGGTATGATAAAAAGAAATAACGGTCTCGATTACTTCTTTTGGCGAAAGCATTTTACTGTTCATAGCAAAAGACAAACGAGAATGGAAAAGGAATTTTTCATCGGTATGCATTGCATCTTCATAATCCCCAAAATGTTTCAGCAGATTAGTGCAGAAATAATCTAATACCTCTAAAGATTGCTGACGGGAAGTAGGCCAACTGAAATTATTTACATCGATATTTCCAAAAGTGACGATAGTAGCTTCTTTGATTTGGGAAACAACTTCAGAAACATTGGCGTGAAAATTTTTTTCTGATGGCACAGGAACTTCACCTTTGTATTTTTTACGATTATCGGCATCAAAATTCCATTGGTTTCCCACAGGAGTTGATCCATCCATTAAAATGTGATGTTTTTTTCGCATGTTGCGATAAAAATTCTCCATCAACAACAATTTCTTGCCTTCAAAAAAATCAGAAAGTTCGTAACGCGTGGTGTAAAAATGTTCGGAGTCAAAAGCTTCTGATTCTATTTTTAGATTGGAACAAATCGTTTTTAGTTGTTGATCCAGCCTATATTCGTCGGGTAACTGGTATTCAAATTTTTCTATTTTATATTTTTCAATACAAACGGCAATGATTTTTTCTAAATCCTGTGGATTCTCTGCATCGATAATTTGAAAATAGACCACTTGGTGTCCGAGTGCTTGTATTGCGGTGTGAAAATTTCTCATCGAAAGAAAAAATGCCACTACTTTTTGGATATGATGTTTTACATAGTCGGTTTCCTGACGCATTTCGGCAAGGACATAAATAGTATTGTCATCATTTTCCTGAAACCAAGAATGTTCTAAATTCAACTGATCACCAAGGATAAGCCGTAGTTTTGTCATTTTTTATTTTTTAAAAAAGGAAGTGGTTGGAAGTTCTTTTCGAGCATATTGAAAACGATCTACTAGTTTAGGTAAACAATACCCATCAAGACCATTTAGTGCCACAACATTTCCTTTGTCAATTTGTAACCAGCCATCTTTATGTTCTAATTCTTCTTCAAAAAATAAATTTTCAATAGAGGCAATTATATGAATCGTATCATTTTCCTTGATGTAATATTCATTCACATATTTGCAATACAATTGAACTGGGCTTCCTTTCACAAAAGGGATTTCAATATTAGGTTTGTACTCTTCTTCTAAATTAGTTTTATCAAATTCAGAAATGCCTAATTCATAATTTGCTGATGTATGGTGCGCATCTTCAATCATATCTACAGTAATATGATTTACAGTAAAATAACCAGTTTCTCGGATGTTTTTGTATGTGTCTCTTGGGACGGTTGTGGGTCTCATGATAAATCCTATTAGTGCCGGATTGCTTCCTAAATGGGTCACGCTGCTAAAAATTGCTACATTAGATTTTCCATCAAGGGATTTTGTAGCCAGAAGATTAGCTGATTTATAACCGGTGCAAGAATTAATTAAATTCAATCTTTCGACTTTCTCCATTTGAGAAATATCATCTCTAGAAATGTGTTTCATATCTTTTTAATTTGGAACAAATATACTTTTTGTTTAATTAATTTTAAAATAAATTAAACAAATAATGGTATTTAATCGATTTTACCAGAATCACACTCGTTTAAATAAATTATTTTAAATAACTTTCAAATCGTATATATTTGTTTATCAATTTATTTAAATATGAAAAAACTTAAAATAGTTCTTCTCGTTTTACTTTCGGTAGTGGCAGTTTTAGTTGTAGCTTTAATTATTTATGGATTTTATCTAAAGCCAAAATATGAAGGCAAATTGCCACTGAAAAATATTCAAAAAGAAACGACAGTTTATTTTGATGAGTTTGGCGTTCCACATATTTATGCGACAAATTCAAAGGATGCAATGATGGCTTTGGGTTATGTTCATGCCCAAGATCGATTGTGGCAAATGGAATTGATGCGTCGTATTGCACCGGGAAGATTATCGGAGATTTTTGGCTCAGTGGCACTAAAAAATGATAAATTCTTTGCAGGACTTGGAATTGAAGAAGCTTCAGCAAAAGCAATTGCAACTTTGGATAAAAACAGCCCAAGTTATCAATTGACCATGGCATATTTGGATGGAATTAATCAATATTTAGAAGAAGGAACAACGCCAATAGAGTTTAGTTTGGTGGGAGTTAAAAAAGAGAAGTTTACGATTAAAGATGTTTACAATATTTTTGGTTACATGTCTTTTAGTTTTGCAATGGCTCAAAAATCAGATCCGTTATTGACTGATATTCGAAACAAATACGGAATGGAGTATCTCAAGGATTTTGGGATTGATGGTTCGTTTAATACCACCCGAATTAAAAATGCCAAAGAATCATCTCAAGAATATATTGCTATTTCAAAGTCGGTAGCTTCGATTTTAGAGCAGTCTCCAATTTCTCCTTTTATAGGAAGTAACAGTTGGGTTATTGCACCAAAGAAAACGAAAAATGGAAAAGTTATTTTTGCTAATGATCCACACATTGGGTTTTCACAGCCCGGGACTTGGTATGAAGCTCATGTAGTAACGCCAGATTTTGAATTGTACGGCTGTTATTTGGCTGGAACTCCGTATCCTTTATTGGGACATAATCGCGACTATGCGTATGGCTTGACGATGTTTGAAAATGATGACATCGATTTGTATCAAGAGGAGAAAAATCCAAATGATGAAAAAATGTACAAGACACCAAATGGTTTTAGCGCGTATGAAATTCGAAAAAAAATTATAAAAGTAAAAGATTCTGCTGATGTGGTTTTGAATATTAAAGTGACTCGCCACGGCCCGGTCGTAAATGACTTGATTGATGGTTTGCAGCAAGACAAACCTGTTGCAATGTCTTGGATTTATACACAACAACCCATACAAATTCTTGATGCTGTTTATCAACTTTCGCATGCTAAAAGTAAAGCAGATTTTCAAAAAGGAGTCAGTTTAATAGCGGCACCAGGTTTGAATGTGATGTATGGCGATGCCAAAGGAAATGTGGCTTGGTGGGCAACAGGGAAATTATACAAGCATAATGCGGGCGTAAATCCTAATTTTATTTTAGATGGTGCCAGTGGCAAAGATGATATTAAAGAATATTTGGATTTCTCCAAAAATCCGTCGGCAGTAAATCCAAAATGGAATTATGTGTACTCTGCGAACAATCAACCAGAACCCATAGATGGATTTTTATATCCAGGTTATTATCTTCCCGAGGACAGAGCAAAAAGAATTACACAATTGTTAGAACCAAAATCAAATTGGGATAAAACCGCAGTAGGGGAAATGATTTTTGATAATACGTCATCAGTTGCTCCAGAGGTGGTTAAGCAGTTAATCTCAAATGTTGATCAGAAAACACTTTCTGAAAACGAGAAAGAAGCTTTGACTGTTTTGAAAGAATGGAAAGGTTCTAATAATCTTGCTGATGTTGCACCAACAATTTACAATAAATGGATTTTTAATTATTTGAAAAACACTTTCGAAGATGAACTTGGTGCAGTTCATTTCAAGCAATTTTTAGGAACACATATTATGAAACAAATTATTGCAAAACAAATTGTGAATGCAGCGTCGCCTTGGTGGGATAATATAAGTACTAAAAATGAAAAAGAAACCCGAAGTAAAATTATATCACAATCGTTTAAAGAATCAATTGTAGCTTTAGAAGAACAATTGGGAACTACGGTTGCTGATTGGACTTGGAATAAAGTTCATACGGTAGAACATCAGCATCCATTGGGTAAAGTGGCTGCGCTAAGAAGGATTTTCAATGTAGGACCTTTTGAAGTTTCGGGTGCTACAGAAGTCATTAATAATTTGTTTTTTGATTTTACCGATGATGGAAATTATATCGTAAAAGGAGGTCCCTCAACAAGAAGGATTATTGATTTTTCGGATATCGAAAACAGCTGGAGCATCCTTCCGACAGGGCAATCAGGAAACCCTTTAAGTGCGCATTACAGTGATCAAGCGGAGCTTTATAATACTGGAAAATTTAGAAGAATGATGCTGAATAAGGAGGAGATTGTTAGAACTTCAACAAAATTGGTTTTTATTCCACGTAAAAATTAATAGTTTTAAAGTTCTTAGTCTAATAAAATCAGTAATTTTGCTTAACTTTTTATAAAAAATTAATGCAAATTCCCAAAAAAATAGCGGTTGTAGGTTCTGGATTAGTTGGATCTTTATTAGCTATTTATCTTCGCAAAGCTGGTCATACGGTTCATGTTTTTGATAGAAGCCCAGATATCAGACAAATTCAGTTTTCAGGTCGTTCTATTAATTTAGCTATGTCTAACCGAGGTTGGAAAGCGCTTGATGGCGTAGGAGTGGGAGATGCCGTGCGAGAAATTGCCATCCCAATGGATAAAAGGGCCATTCATCTTGTTGATAAACTTAATTTTCAAAATTACGGACAAGAAGGAGAATCTATTTACTCGATTTCCAGAGGAACTTTGAATAGAAAAATGATCGATTTGGCAGAAGCCGCAGGAGCAGAATTCTTTTTCGAACACAAAATCTGGGATGTAACCTTAGATGATGCTACTTTGCACATCGGTGAAACCGAAAGAGGTGCTTGGGAAGAAAAGAAATATGATATGGTTTTTGGTGCTGATGGAGCTTTTTCCAGAATCCGTCATCGCATGCAGCGCCAAAGTATGTTTGATTATTCGCAAGAATTTTTACCTATTGGATATAAGGAATTAAATATTCCTGCAAACTCGGATGCAACGCATAAACTAGACAAGAATTCATTCCATATTTGGCCTCGTGGAGAATATATGTTGATTGCATTGCCTAATTTAGATGGTAGTTTTACATGTACTTTATTTATGCCTTTTGAAGGAGAAAATTCTTTTGCTTCTTTGAAAAACCAAAAAGAGGTAGAAACTTTTTTTGAGAAAAACTTACCGGATACCATTGATGTAATTCCTAAACTGACTGAGGATTTCTTTAAAAATCCAACAAGTACATTGGTGACGATGAAATGTTTTCCATGGACTTACGAAGATAAAATCGCACTAATTGGTGACGCTTGTCATGCAATTGTTCCGTTTTACGGACAAGGAATGAATGCGGGCTTTGAGGATATTTCAATTCTTTATGAAATGATTGAAGAGTATGGAGATGATTGGAAAACGATTTTCGCTGAATATCAAAAATCCCGTAAACCCAATGCTGATGCTATTGCGGAACTTTCCTATCGTAATTTTATGGAAATGAGTTCTAAAACAGCTGATGAGAAATTCTTGTTGCAAAAGAAAATCGAAAAATCATTCTCAGATAAATATCCCGAAAAATGGATTCCGCTTTATAGTAGAGTAACTTTTAGTGATCGTCCTTATGCCGAAGCTTTGGCTATTGGAGATTATCAAAATGCGATTATGGAGGAAGTTTTGAAAATGGAAAACATCGAGAATATTTGGGATACTGAAACGGTAGAGAATAAAATCTTGGAATTACTGCAATAATTTTTTCGAGTTGTTTGCTTCAATATAGTTTTGATAGTTTTTCACTTCCATCGCCACTATTTATTCCTCACGATGTACTTTAGTAAAATCGAATGCAGGTTTGCAAATGGCAATATATTCACAAGGCTCATCAAAAGGATTGGAATATTGCACTCGAGTATTTTTCTCAATTTTTATAGATTGTCCTGCTTCAAGAATTACAATTTCATTTTCAATGATGAATTGCTTTTTTCCTTTTATGATATAAGTGTATTCTTCAAATTCAGGTGTTTGAAAAGGTTCGCTCCATTTAGGAGGTGCAATCATGTGTGCAATCGAAATTTCGGGATTGTTTGTGGTAGCTATTCCGTGATGCTCTTCGATTAGTTTACCGTCAGTTGTTGGAACTATAAAAGGAGCTTTTTGAATAAAATATTTTTTCATTTTTAATGGGACTTTTAAAATACCCTTTTAGAGTTTTAATTATAAAAGGGTATTGGAGAATTTTATTTTTTAAACATTTTTGTCAAAACACCAAAAGCACCTCTTATAAAAGTAGCACTTGTCAATACTTTTAAAACGGATTTCCCCACTACACTTGCTGTACTAGGACCTTTAGCTTCTTCTTTTTCAGATGTTTTTTCCTGTTCTTGTTCTGCAGCTGCTTCTTCAATAATGGTAATTTTTTTATTTAGCATTTCATAAGCGCTTTCACGGTCAATAAGTTCGCTGTATTTTTTTACCAGTTTAGATCTGTTATTTATTTCTTGAATCTCACTCTCAGTTAAAATATCCATTCTGCTCATAGGAGCACGCATCATTGTTGCTGCAAGTGGTGTTGGAATCCCTTTTTCGTTTAATGCAGTGACTAATGCTTCTCCAATTCCTAAGCTAGTTAAAATTTCATCCGTTTTATAAAATTCAGATGTTGGATAATTATCAGCGGTTTGTTTGATGGCTTTTCGATCATTGGCAGTAAAAGCCCTTAAAGCATGTTGAATTTTTAAACCCAATTGTGCCAAAACACCACTTGGAATGTCCATTGGGTTTTGAGTGATGAAGTAAATCCCGATTCCCTTGGAACGAATAAGTTTTACAATAGTCTCTATTTGTTCTAATAATGCTTTGCTGGCTTCATTGAAAATTAAATGAGCTTCATCAATGAAAATCACTAATTCTGGCTGGTCCGAATCTCCTTTTTCAGGCATTTGCTGATAGATTTCAGCCAATAAACTTAGCATGAATGTTGAAAATAATTTTGGTTTGTCTTGAATGTCAGTCAGTCTCAAAATGTTGATGTATCCTTTTCCGTTTTCATCAATGCGCATTAAATCGTCAACGTCAAAAGACATTTCGCCAAAAAATAGTTCGGCACCTTGTTGTTCTAATTCTATTATCTTTCTGAGGATGGTGCCCGTTGTTGAAGTGGAAATTTTGCCATAGCTTTCCTCAATTTCGTCTTTTCCTTCTTCGGTAATATAATTGATTACTTTTTTGATGTCTTTTAAATCCAATAAAGGCATTTTATGGTCATCACAATATTTGAAGATAACAGAAACAACGCCAGCTTGAGTATCATTTAGATTTAGGATTCGAGAAAATAAAACTGGTCCAAACTCAGAGATAGTAGCGCGAAGGCGAACGCCATTTTGTTCTGATAAACTCAATAATTCAACTGGAAAACTTTCGGTATTATAAGGGATATTTATTTTAGCATGTCGTTCAGTAATAAATGCTTTCTCTTCTCCTTCTTTTGCAATACCACTAAAATCACCTTTTATATCCATCATCAATACAGGGATTCCAAAGGATGATAATTGTTCTGACAGTACTTGTATGGTTTTGGTTTTTCCAGTTCCGGTAGCCCCTGCAATTAATCCATGACGGTTTAATGTTTTTAGCGGTATTTTTACATGTGCATTGGGTAAAGCTTCCCCGTCTAATATAGCTCCGCCAAGAGTAATATTTTCTCCTTTAGAACTATATCCGTCTGTAATTTGTTGTATGAAATCTTCTTTTTTGCTCATAATAAGTTTAGATTTAAATCATTTGCAAGGTATTATTTTTTTTACAATACCTGAAATTTTAGTGTATACTGCAGTTTTCCTGCTTTTTTATTGTTAAGAATATAAAATATTAGTTTTGACAGATGGGAGTTAGATATTGAAATATTGTGTTAATATATCATAAAAAAATATGTTATTTTTCGTAAAAGAGTAGATTTGTTTGAGTATTTTGATATAAATGCAAAGTAGTAAATTGCAAATGTGTTTTTGAAATAAATTTAATTATAATAAAATTAAAAAAAGTTTTTTTATTTAAACTAAAAATATAAATTTGCTCTACTACAAGTTTAATATAACTAAGATAATTTATTTAAAACTATTAAAATTAAAAAAAATGGCAAACGTTAAAAAAGAAAAAGGTGCAAACGGAGGAGGAATGATTTCAGGAATCATTATTGTAGCATGTATTTTTGTTGGATGGTTAATTTGGAATTTCATAATGGGTAATGGCGCTAATTTCGAGGGCGGTGTTAATACAGGTCACCCATTGCCAGGAAATATGTTAGCAATGGTTTACAAAGGAGGTCCTATTGTACCGGTATTGTTAGGATTATTGTTAATGGTTGTTGTGTTCTCATTTGAGCGATATGCTGTAATTTCAAAAGCAGCTGGTACAGGAAATCTTGATCAATTCATGACAAGTGTACAAAAAGATATTAAAGCAGGTAATATTGAAGGAGCTATTGCTTCATGTGACAAACAAAAAGGTTCTGTTGCAAATCCAATAAAATCAGCTTTATTGAAATACCAAGAAGTTAAAAAAGAAGGTTTAGACAGCGAAGCTGCTGCCGAAACTATACACAAAGAAATAGAAGAGGTTACTTCATTAGAAATGCCAATGTTAGAGAAACACATGACTGTTCTTTCTACAATGGTATCATTGGGTACACTTGCAGGTTTGTTAGGAACGGTAACGGGTATGATTAAAGCATTTAGTGCTTTATCTGCTGCTGGTACTCCGGATCAAGCTGCACTTGCAAATGGTATTTCTGAAGCATTGATCAATACAGCGACAGGAATTTCTACTTCTGCTTTAGCTATTATCGCTTACAACTTCTTTACTTCTAAAATTGATACTTTGACTTACTCTATTGATGAGGCAGGTAATACAATTGTAAATACTTACAGACACTTCAGAAGTACTCAAAAATAATTAATAATTTAATTTTCAGGAAAATAGAAGTCTGGAAAACAGATTCTATTTTCTTGTAAGGATAAAAAAGAATATTAATGGCTATAAAAATGCAAAAAAAAGCAGGGTCTACTGATATGACAGCTATGTGTGATGTCGCTTTTCTTTTGTTGTCGTTCTTTGTAATGACAGCAACAGCTAAGATACCGGAAGCATTGCCAGTGGACACGCCTGCGTCAACAGTTCAATCAAAGTTACCAGATGATAATTTAGCTACTATAACGGTGGGAAAAGGAAAAGTTTTCTTTGACTTAAAAGGTAGAGAAGTTAGAAAAAAGGCACTTGAGTTGATGGGTCAAAAGTATGGTGTTGAATTTACAGAAGAAGAATCTGCTAAGTTTGCTTTAATGGAAGGAATTGGAGTTCCAATTACCAACCTTAAGCAGCTGATTGCAATGAAGACTGCAGACAGAAGTAAGCCAGGTTTACAGCCAGGTGTTCCTAAAGATTCATTGAATAATCAATTACATGATTGGATTTACAATTCTCGTATTGCAAATATTGATGTTAATGATAAAGAATTGCAAATTGCCATAAAAGGTGATGCAAAAGAAGAGTATCCTGCGATTAAACGAGTTATGGATATTTTACAAGATCAGAAAATCAATAGCTTCAACTTAGTAACTGGTTTGAGAGCAAAAGATAAATAACTAAAAAAAATACACTAAAAATGGCTGAATTAAATACCGGCGACGGTGGAGGCAAAAAAGGTGGAAAAGTAAGAAGTAAAAAATCAAACTCAAAAGTAGATTTAACTGCTATGGTGGATTTGGCATTCTTATTGATTACGTTCTTTATGCTTACAACTACGTTGTCTAAACCGCAATCGATGCCTTTGGGTTTGCCAGACAAACAAGATGATCCTACAGAGAAGCCAATTAAAGTTGATGAAAACCGTACACTAACGGTTTTATTAGGAGACAATGATAAAATGGTTTATTACATGGGTTTATTAGCAACTCCAATTGCTGGTCCTAAAGATATTTCTTACGGTAAAGAGGGTATTCGTAAAGAATTATTGAAAAGAAAAAAATCAGTAGTTGAATACACTGGGAACAAAGACAAAGGTTTAATAGTAATTATCAAACCAAGTAAAAAATCAAATTACCGAAATTTAGTAGATATACTAGATGAGATGGCTATTGTAGGAGTACCTTCAAATGCAATTGTAAATGATTTTTCTCCTGAAGAACTAAAATTGTTAGAAGGTAAATAAGATTTTTGTATTTACTCTATAACCTAATAATTAAGAAAAATGAAATTAGATATATTCACAAATCAATGGCTTGATATTGTATTCGAAGGTCGTAATAAAGCTTATGGCGCTTACGAACTAAGAAAATCAAATAACAAGACTACTGTTAGAGCACTTATCTTTGGTGCAATTGTTTTTGCTCTAGCTGTTAGTATGCCACTTATTTTAAGCTTACTACCGGATTCTTCGGAAGGTGATGAGACTTTAGATACTAAAATTGTTAGTATCAAATTGCCACCTAAAGAAGAAATAAAAAAAGATGTTCCACCACCACCACCACCAAAAGTGGATCAGGTAAAATTTGTTAAACCTGTGGTTGCAAAAGCGGAGGAAGTAACTGAAGAGCCACCGAAAACTGTCGAAATTAAAGATAAAAAATTAGGTGCTGAAACTATTAAAGGAGATCCTGATGCTGTTTTAACTGTTGAACCGGTAGGTACAGGAACTGCAGCTGTAGTTGAAGAGGTAGATAACCAAATTTATAATACTGCTGGTATTGAAGTTAAACCTGATTTTCCAGGTGGAATCGATAAATTTTATAAATTTGTTGGTAATAACTATCAAACTCCAGAAGAAGAAGGATTGAAAGGTAAAGTTTACGTTACTTTTGTTGTTGAAAAAGACGGTTCTTTGACTGATATTAAAGTAATTAGAGATATCGGTTATGGAACAGGAAAAGAAGCTATCCGTGTTTTGAAAAAATGTCCTAAATGGACACCGGGTGAGCAAAATGGTAAAAAAGTAAGAGTACTATATTCTCTTCCAATTACTATTCAATCTGCAGAATAATGTTAAATAACATACTTAATAATATTAAGAAGAAATCGCTTAAAGAGCGATTTCTTCTTGTTTTAGGAATTTTGTTTTTTCTAGTTTACCTTGTTTTAGGTTTATTTATTATCTTTATGAAGAATTTTCCCCTAGCAATGGAGCCTACTTATAGAGTTGCTTTTGGGGCTTTACTTATTGTATATGCTTCTTTTAGATTCTTTCGAATTATTAATGATAATAATAACTAGATCATGAAAAAATATTCTAAACTTCCATATTTTATATTGTTTTCAATAGTGATATTGGTGTTTGCGTGTAATCAAGCTACTAATAAAAAAGACAAAGAAACAATACTGAAAGGTTCAACCACAATTTATGTAGATGAAACTTTAGCTCCTATTATTGAAGATCAAGTAGCCGTATTTGAAAATGAATATAAGGCTGAAATAAAACTTGTTACTAAATCTGAATCTGAAACGGTTAATTCTTTATTTAATGAAAAAGCTGCAATAGCTATTTTATCTAGAAGTTTGACAACTGAAGAAGAGAAAATTTTTAAACAAAGAAAAATTAATCCTAAAATAACTATTTTCGCTACCGATGCTGTAGCTTTTATCTCTAATAAAAGCAATAAAGATACTCTTGTAGCGTTAAATGATGTTATTAGTTTTATGCAAGGCAAGCCTGTAGCATCAATCAAAGGATTGGTTTTTGATAACCTTAACTCAAGTACAGTACGTTACATGAATTCTTTGGCTGGTATAAAAGCCATACCTGAAAAAGGTGTGTTCTCATTTAAATCTAATGATGAAGTTATAAAATATGTTTCAAAAAATGAGGGTATGATTGGTGTCGTGGGAGTTAATTGGCTTTCACAACCATTACCAGCAATGCAAAAATATGTTGATAATGTTACTACTTTAGGTGTTAAAGGTCTTAAAGGTGATAACTATTATATCCCGTCACAAAATAATATAGCTGAAGGGAAATATCCTTTGGCACGTGATTTGTATATAATCAATTGTCAAGGTTTTTCTGGATTAGGAATGGGCTTCGCCTCATTTGTTGCTGGAGATGTCGGACAAAGAATAATTTTAAAATCTGGATTGTTGCCGGTTCGTATTCCCACAAGGAAGTTTACGATAATTGGTAAAGACCAAAATGATAAAAAATAAATTAACTACAATTAAAATGAATAAATTAAAATTTTTTAGTGTTGCATTGTTGGCTTCCGCTTTTGCGAGTCAAGCACAAGATATTAATCAGGCAAAAAAGGCTATCGATGCAGAGCAATTTGAAAGTGCTAAATCGATATTAAAATCGATTATTAAAGCAAAACCAAGTAATGGTGCAGCTTTCTTTACTTTAGGGAATGTATATCTTACTCAAAGTGTAGAAGATTCTGCTAAAATTTATTTTCAAAATGGATTAAATACATCTGAAGGAGCTAAATTGAATTATATTGGTTTAGGTCAAATGGATTTAGATAAAAATGATATGACTGGAGCACAAGCTAAATTTGCTTTGGCTACAAAAGACATCAAAAAGAAAGACGTACAAGAGTATGTTTATATAGCAAGAGCTTACATGAATGTTGCTAAACCGGATTATAAAAGTGCAATTGCAATTTTGAACCGTGCTGTGATAAACAATCCACAAGATGCGCAATTACAACTAGCATTAGGAGACGCTTATTATGGTGATGGCAAACAAAATGAAGCTTATGTTGCTTATAGAAGTGCTTTTCAAGCAGATAATACTTTGCTCAGAGCTAAAATGCAATTGGGTGTTTTGTTGAAAGGTGCTAAATCTTACGACGAAGCTTTGAAAGCTTATAATGAAGTTATTGCTATAAATCCTAATTATGGTCCAGTTTATAGAGAACTAGCTGAAACATATTATAAAATAGCACGTAACAAACCTTCTCAAGCTGCTGCAAACTATAAAACAGCGATGGGATATTATGATAAATATATGTCATTAACGGATTATTCTATTCACTCAAGAATGCGTCGTGCTGATTTCCTTATCTTGGTAGAAGATTATGCTGCTCTTGAAGTTGAAGCTAATAAGATGATTGAATTAGATAAAGTTAATCCAAGAATCTATCGTTATTTAGGATATGCTGCTTATAAAAACGGAAATGTTGATGTAGCTATCAAATCTTTGGAAAGCTTTATCGCAGCTCCAGGAAATAAAGCTATCGCTCTAGATTATTTATATTTAGGTTTAACCAAAATTAAAAAAGGAACTAGCGCTGATGGATTAGCAATTGACGCGACAGCTTTTAATGCTGGATTAGTAGATATTAAAAAGGCAGTTGAAATGGAGCCTTTGGCAGTTCAAGATTTAAGCGAAGTTGGTAAAAAATTATTTACGCAAAAACTATATAAAGAAGCAGCTTCAATTTTTGAATTTGGTGCTAATATTGCTGATTCTAAAACGTATCTTGATGATAATGTTTATTATGGTTTGTCAAATTATTATGCTAATAATAGTAAAGATGTAAAACCAGATGTTATTGCTTTGCAAAAAGCAGATGCTGCTTTCGAAAGAGTATTAGTGGCGTCGCCAACATATCATGAAGCATATCTTTACAGAGCAAGAACGAATAGATTGCTTGATAAAGATGATGTTATGACTAAAAATTATGAGGATTATGTAGCTAAAGTTACTGCTTTAGGTGCTGAAGAAACAGCAAAACCTGCTGTAAAAGCTAAAATTATTGAGTCATACAATAACATCGCTGCTAATTATGCTAATACAGATAAAGCTAAAGCGATCGAATATTTCAGAAAAACATTAGCGCTTGATCCGGCTAATGCTTATGCAACTGAATCATTGAAAACATTGAAATAAGATACTTGTTTCTTACTTAATAAACCGATAGTTTTTTAACTATCGGTTTTTTTTTGTTTAATAGTATTTTGAAATTTTAATTTTATCAATTGTATTGAACTTTTTTAGAATCATTATGAGCCTTAGATTTCTGTTTTTAAAGTTTATTGTTTTAGTTTCTGTTTTCAAATTAACTCATTTTCAAATTAACTATCTTTGCACTTTAAAATGAAATAATGTTATCAAAAGAAATACAATTAGAAGTTAATAAAGGTGCCATGCTTCCGTTAATGGAAGAATTCTATACCATACAAGGGGAAGGATTTCATACTGGGACAGCTGCATATTTTATTAGAATTGGCGGATGTGATGTGGGTTGTCATTGGTGTGATGTTAAGGAAAGCTGGAATGCAGAATTACATCCTCCAACAGGTGTAGATTTAATAGTTGCAAATGCAAGTAAATACTCAGAGACAGTTGTTGTTACTGGTGGTGAGCCTTTGATGTGGGATATGACTTTGCTGACGCAAAAGCTAAAAGAAAATAATAGAAAAGTTCATATTGAAACTTCAGGAGCGTATCCGCTTACTGGAAATTGGGATTGGATTTGTCTGTCTCCAAAGAAAAATAAACTACCTACACAAACGGTTTATGATAATGCACATGAGTTGAAAGTCATCATTTATAATAAACACGATTTTATTTTTGCTGAAGAGCAAGCTGAAAAAGTGAATAGTAATGCCATTCTGTTTTTACAACCTGAATGGAGTAAAAAAGAAGAAATGACTCCGCTGATTGTAGATTATGTGATGAACAATCCAAAATGGCGTGTTTCTTTACAGACCCATAAATATTTGAATATTCCTTAAAATTTAAAAATCCCAAATGCAAACTGTATTTGGGATTTTTTATCAATGGTGAAAATGGTTTTAAAGTTCAATTACCAACCTTTTTGTTCTTTTAATACTGTGATATGTGCTAAGTGATGATTTCCATGCCAAGCATAAGTTCCAATTATTTCCTTCAATTGAAATGCTGCGTTATGCTCAGGATGAATAAAGGATTTTTCTAAATCAGATTCTGATAGGCTATTCATTAAATATGCCAAACGAAAGTGTAAACCTTCCAGAAACGAAAGTGTAGGTTGGATAGGCATTGTCATATTATCATGTAATTCAGCCCAACGGTCTTCGTGATAGAATTTTATTATTGGATTATCCTCGGTCAGCGTCCATTTGATTCTAATAAAACAATTTAAGTGACTATCGGCACAATGATGAATTACTTGACGAATAGTCCAGCCATCTTTTCGATACGGTGTTTCGAGCTGTTCCTCGGTTAAATGAATCACTTCTTTTTTCAATCGTTCAGGGAAACTGGCGATTTCTGCTATTTTATTAGTTAGATATTCGCTGGAATAGCTTTCAGGGGCTATAAATTTCCCAATAGGATAACGTAATTTTTCTAATGCTGTATTTTCCATGCTAAAATGTGTTCTTTTAAATTGAAAGTTTGGCTAAATAATCATAATGTTCCCCTTCAAGAATTAACTCGCTTTGTAATCCATTGGCGAAAGCCGCATTTTGCAAAGTGTTATAATCTAAATAAAGCCAAGGGAATTCGTCTTCTTTTTCGTTTTTATAACGTATTGTAAAAGTCAATTCGCCATAATATCCACTACTTGGAATCCATTTTCCGCCATCTTCGTCATTATCAAACATATAAATTATATCAGAAGAATCAATTAGAATTTGTCCGTTTGGGTTTAGCAAACTTCTTAATTTCTGTAAAAATGTAGTGGTTTCTTTCAGTGTTCCAAAAATGCCGGTACCATTCATTAATAATAAAATGGTGTCAAATTTATTTTCAGGATTATCAGAGTCCATTTCTAGAATGTTTTGGACTAGAGTATTTTTTAAACCGCGTAATTTACAGGCTTCAATTGCATTTTTAGAAATATCAATCGAATGAACATCAAGATTTCTTTCGTTTTGTAAATACAAACTATGACTTCCTGCGCCACAACCTACATCCAAAATTTTTCCCTTCGCAAGCTGTAATGCTTTCTGCTCCAGTTTTGGCATTTCGTCATAGGAACGAAATAGATATTCAACACTCATTTCATCTTCTTCGGAAATGGAGGTTTCCGTTATTAAATCTTCCGGGAAATTATTAGTTTGAAAATCAAGTATGGCTTTGCCAAAAAGGTCTTTCATTGTAGTTGATGTGTTAATTTGGTGATTTGTTGGTTTGTTTTAAGTAATTTCGCGGAATGTTTTATCGAATAACCGAAAAAACAAATCTACGAATGAACACTATTTTAAACAATCTTCCTAAAGAAGCCAAAGATAAGCATATTGAAAACAAAAAGTATTTCGATAAGCTGAAAAAGAAAACACCAAAGAATTTGGATTACGTGATGCAAGATTTGCATGATGCTGAATTTAAGAAAACGGATTGTTTAAAATGTGCCAATTGTTGTAAAACAACAGGTCCTTTATTTACGGATGCAGATATTGAGCGTGTTTCAAAATATCTTAGACAAAAACCACAACAGTTTATCGAGCAATATCTTCGCATTGACGAAGACAGAGATTATGTGTTACAAAGTGTGCCGTGTACTTTTCTGGATAATGAAAATGCATGTATGATTTATGATGTTCGTCCAAAAGCATGCAGAGAATTTCCACACACAGATAGAAAAAAGTTTCAACAAATCACAGATTTAACGTTGAAAAACGTAGCTATTTGTCCGGCAGCTTTTAATATTGTAGAGGAAATGAAGAAGAAATTGCCCTTGTAACTAAGTATTAGCAAGTCTTGCTTCTTGTTTCTTTATTCCTTTTTAATATATCAAATATTTCAATCTCATTTCTTTAAAATCGATTAGCCCTTTTTTCCAGCTTTCTCTGATTTTATCTTCCGTAGTCCCAGCTTCTATTTGTTCTTGTAATTTTTTAGTTCCTGCGAGTTTGGTAAAAAAAGGATTGAAGAATTTAGATTTGTCCGTTGTAGTTTGATAGGCTTTAATCAACCATTTTAATTCTAATCGATTTACTTTTTTAGCTGTAGATAAATCTTCTCCGTAACATTCGATACCGTTGTAAACAGGATTTTGTGCGCCAAAATTTGGTTTAGGAATAAAACTAAAATCACTTTTTGGTAAATAAGGAGAACCATATATTTGAAATTGTTTTTCAGTTCCCCTTCCCACACTCACATTTGAACCTTCAAAAAGACACAAACTCGCATAAAGATTTACGGCTTGATCGTTGGGAAGATTCGGTGAAGGTTTTACAGGTAAGCTATAATTCATTTTTCTATTGTAATTAATACAAGGAATAACGGTCAATTTGCATTGCACTTCATTTTTCAACCATTTTTCACCGTTTATCATTTGCGCATATTCGCCAATTGTCATTCCGTGAAGTAACGGAATAGGATGCATTCCCACAAAACTGGTGAATGCTGTCTCAAGAATTGGCCCGTCTACAATACTTACGTTAGGATTTGGTCGGTCTAGAATTAAAAGCGGAATATTATTTTCGGCACAGGCTTCCATGATATAATGTAACGAAGAAATATAAGTATAAAATCGCGCGCCCACGTCTTGTAAATCAAAAACCATAATGTCAATTCCGGCTAGTTGTTCTGGTTTCGGTTTTTTGTTATCGCCATAAAGCGAAATAATTGAACGTCCAGTTTTAGAATCTTTCCCATCAACTACATGTTCGCCTGCATCTGCAGTTCCCCGAAAACCATGTTCTGGTGCAAATATTTTTTGGATAGCAATGTTTTTTTCTAATACAAAATCTACTAAATGCGTTTTATTAGATAGAATTCCGGTTTGATTAGTGACAACCCCAATTTTCTTATCCTTTAATAAAGGTAAATAGTTGTTGTAGTTATCAGCTCCAGTCTTTATTTCGATAGTTAGGTTGTTTTTAGTTTTTTCTAAAGTTGGTTTTATATTTTCGCTGTCATTTGTTTTCCTTGCAGAACAGGAAGTTGAAATGATTGTTAAAAATATAAAACTAACCGATATTCTTAAAAATGGAATCATATAGTGGTTCAAATAAAATTAATGCCAATTAGTGTAATTCGTGTTTTAGCTGTATTTTTGGCTTTAGCAACGCAAACTGGCGAAGCAAATCCAAATTAGAAAAGCAATCAAATTGAATTTAGAATATTTCATCGCCAAACGACTTATAACCGCTAAAGATTATAAAAGTAGCATTTCTGCGCCAATTATAAAAATTGCAATCTCGGCAATTGCCATTGGTATGATTATGATGATTGTTTCAGTAGCAACTGGAATTGGACTACAGCAAAAAATTCGAGAGAAAGTTTCGGCTTTCAATGGACATATCATTATTTCGAATTACGACAACAATCAATCCGAAGTTACGCTCACACCCATTTCTAAAAAACAAGATTTTTATCCAAAGTTTACATCTGTTCCAGGAGTTGAGCATATTCAGGCTATTGCCAGTAAAGCCGGAATTATTAGAACCGAAACTGCTTTCGAGGGAATTATTTTCAAAGGAGTAGGAAATGATTACAAATGGGATAATATAAAGGAATACATTGTTCAAGGTAGAATTCCAAATGTCAATGGTAATTTAAATGAAGAAGTTGTGATTTCTGAGTTTATAGCAAATAGATTGAATTTGAAAGTGGGTGACGCATTCAATACTTTTTTCATGAAAGAGAGTGGGTATAACTTGAGGAATTTTGATGTTGTTGGAATTTTTAATTCTGGTTTTCAAGAATTCGATGCTACCTATATAATAGGAGATATTCGTCACATGCAGCGTATTAATAAATGGGCGCCAGATCAAATAGGCGCTTTCGAAGTTTTTGTAGATGATTTTAATACTATAGAATCTACGGGAGAGCAAGTATATGTGCAAACAGCATCAACATTAGACAGCAAAACTATAATCGAAAAATACAGTTATATATTCGAGTGGCTTCAACTATTTGATTTCAACATCATCGTTATATTAGTAGTCATGATTCTTGTTGCTACAATCAATATGGTAGTAGCGTTATTAGTGCTTATACTTGAACGAACGCAAATGATAGGAATCCTAAAAGCATTAGGGGCCAATAATTGGTCAGTCCGAAAAATATTTCTCTACAACGCCTTCTACCTTATAGTAAGAGGACTCTTCTGGGGGAATCTAATAGGTGTCTCGTTATTATTAATCCAACAACAATTCGGGATAATTCAACTTCCTCCTGAGAACTATTACGTCAATCAAGCGCCAGTATACTTAAATTGGGGATACATACTTTTATTAAATCTGCTTACAGTGACCGTTTGTTTCCTGGTGTTATTAATTCCTTCCTATATAATAACCAAAATTTCACCGGTGAAAGCCATACGTTTCGATTAGGAAATTCTTTTTGGCGTTCCTCTTTAATATAAAGAAAGGCGATTCTCTTAGTGGAGAGTCGCCTTTCTTAATATTAAGGAGTCGGGCTATTCGCTACAAGTCCTCGTCCCGCCCAAAAAAAAGGCGGGACTGTGGGCTTTTCGCTGCTATCCCTAACGCGAACTTTAGATAAGTAGAGCTTTTTGTTGTTTTGATGTATATTTTGTGACCTTATATATAGGATAGAATAGAAAAGAGAAGTTTGTTATTATATAAGGTATAGCATAAAACCATTTTATTAATCCAGAGCAGTTTTTTTGTTAGCGTACTAGTAAGGAAAGCAGCTTCTGGAGGATTAAAGCGCATCGAATAGCTGTAGAAAAGACAAAAAACCAGAATTCTCTAAGATTTTATAAAGAAGGTAAAGGCAGTTGAAAGTTGCCCATCTTTATTGGAATAGGTGGTTTTGATTTGAAATCCCATTAATCAGCTGTAAGATTGTTGAATAGTATAAAAAACTTTACTATTCAAGAATCATGTTTTCAGCGAGTTAAAGATTGGGTTGTGAAAACATGAAAAAAAAGGTTTAAAAAAGCTTGTAAAAGCGAATAAAGGTGCTACTTTTGCACCCGCAATGACGCAGACGTTCTTTAGAAGACTGACAAGTAAACTGGATTGAGAGAGGAAATTTATTTTCAAAAAAGATTCAGAAAAGCTTGTGAGATTAGAAAGAGCTTATTACATTTACACCCCGCAAAACGCTCAAAGTTCCTTGACAAGCTGATAAGAAAACGGTAGTAAAACGGAGATAAAAATTTCCAAAAAAAACTTCAAAATTTTCTTGCCAGTTAAAAAAGAAGTTGTACTTTTGCACCCGCTT
>NZ_JASCRU010000086.1:0-1174 GCF_030010285.1 Flavobacterium sp. XS2P24 | reverse complement strand
AACAAAACTACTACAACCCCTTAACAATTTACAATTCTAATAATGGCTGGTAACGAGGCTACATTAATCAACAAGACAAGTGCTGGTATCAGTATTACTTCTCATGGTTCAGATTGGTACTGGACATGTTTTTCAGTTTTTGGGTTATTTGCATTAATACATGCTTCAATCTATCTTGTTTTCCATAAATCAAGCTCTCAAGAGAGAAGAAACAAGGCAGTTTATCACATTGGTGCATTAGCTTCTAATTCTGTTTTAGCATTTGCTTATTTCACCTTAGCTTCTAATTTAGGTTATGCTCCTGTTGCTGTGGAATTCAATCATATTGATATTGGTGATGACACTAGACAAGTTTTCTATGCAAGATATATTGGTTGGTTCTTGGCTTATCCAGGTTTATTATATACATTTGAATTGAACTCATTATCTCAAAACATTTTATCAAAGAGTGATTATGTTCAATTGTTCCAAACTTTATTCTTGCAAGTGTGTTCAACAGAAGTGTTTGTCTTGGGTCTATTGGTTGGTTCTGTTATTCACTCTTCTTATAAATGGGGTTATTGGACTTTTGCTGTTGCTTCCCAATTGTTTTTAATTACCATTTTCTTCTATCACCAATTCAAAACAGCCTCAAAGACAAGTTTGATCACCAAATTATTGGTTCCACTTTTCAGTTTATGTTTTATCCTATATCCAGTTTGTTGGGGTTTAAGTGAAGGTGGTAATGTTATTCAACCAGATTCTGAAGGTGTCTTTTACGGTGTTTTAGATTTAATCAACTTTTGGTTAATCCCATTAGCTTTGATTTATGACTCTTATAAACATGGTACTGTTATTAATGAAGCACATTTACCAACAAGAGGTGATGACGTTGAAAAGCAAACTTCTCCTGAATTAAGAGCTTCTGGTGAAACTGAAGTTGGAAACCAAGAGAATCCAGATGAAGGTGCTTTAGAAACTCAACATGCTTAATCTATTGGTTATTCATGATAGAATATAGAAGATGAAAAATACCCTTTTTAATTTGATAATCGTGGTGCAATCTTTTCCCCTTTTGTTTATCTGAATTTATCTTCTTTGTGAATATACTTCCCAGTTTGCTACCAACTATATTTATTCCCTATGCCTTATGAATTATGAATCAATAACTATCACAATAATATTTAATCTTAAT
>NZ_JASCRU010000083.1:0-1271 GCF_030010285.1 Flavobacterium sp. XS2P24 | reverse complement strand
ACGTGAAATACCTATGATGTGTTGCATGCTTAAAAATACGAAAAATCTTCTTTTTATACCAACATTTTGTTATATTTGTTAATAAGTAAACGGAAGTTTTTTCACAGACTGACGTTACCAGTAAGCTATTGCTCAACATCGTCTAAAATATCCTCACAACGAGTTACCATATCCATAAATTCAGAATTTGGTTCATAATCTGGATGCGCAGACATAGAATTTACAATTCCTTTCATCGCTACCAATAGTCTTTCGTATTTGTCTTTTGGTAATATTGCAAATTCGCCAGCAGTTACGCTAAAATTATCTTGCATTTCAAAAGTCCAAGTATTTTCGCTAAAATCAGAAGTCAAAGCTTCTCCAATTTGTGTTTTTAATTTTGACATAGTTTGTAAATATTTAGCCTACTGGTAACAACAGCTACATTTCAGCGTTTTATTAGTGATTAATTTGATTATTGTTTTGTACTTCAATCATTCGGCAAATCCGAAGCATTATTTTGTGTTTTACCACGCCGAAAGTGTAGCTGCGGACGTTACCAGCTATATTACCTCAGAAACACGAAAATATGATTTCAGAAATTTTAGAGATTTTATCAAATTTGAGCAACTTACCATCGAAAGAAAACCAACCAGAAAATCCGAAGAAAAATGTTTTGATTTTTATTTGTTTTCTTGCTTCTTCAATTTCTATAATATTTCTTATTCCCGAAATTAAGAGAATAAACAAAAATGAAAATTCAACAATTATAATTAGTTTGATTTTTATTGTGTCTATTATTTTTGCTTTCGTTGGAATTAAATCAATGCAAAAACTGAATATACTTGAAAATCAAACATTTTCAAAATTCATAACAATTTTGATTTCAATATTTCTCGTTTCTATGATTTCAATTTGCTTATTATATAATAACTTTGATTTTCATTTTTAGAGTTTATTCTCAAAAATTGAAAATATTGAAATGGAAAATAGAAAGTGGAAACTAAGCGAAAATGAAAGCTAAAAATAAACAATAGAAAAAGTTTAAGCATAAAAATACAGCTGGTAACACACGCTACAACGGATTTGGGCAATTGGTTTAATGGAAAATTGGTTTTGTATTTGGGATAATTTGGCAAATCCGAAAATAGGGCTTAATTTAGTCCCAAACCCGCTGTAGCGCGAGAACGTCAGTCTGTGAAAAAACTTCCGTTTACTTATTAACAAATATAACAAAATGTTGGTATAAAAAGAAGATTTTTCGTATTTTTAAGCATGCAACACATCATAGG
>NZ_JASCRU010000082.1:0-1307 GCF_030010285.1 Flavobacterium sp. XS2P24 | reverse complement strand
GACCCATTATATATAATTTTTTTCCATCATCAAGATTATTTGTTGGACAAGTAAGTAACACCTGGTAATTCTTTACCTTCCAATAATTCTAATGAAGCACCACCACCAGTGGAAACATGAGATAATTTATCAGCAGCACCAAATTTCTTAGCGACGGTGGCGGTATCACCACCACCAACAATAACAGTGTTACCATTAGCAGCAGATTTGACAGCAGCATCTAATAAAGATTTGGTACCTTCAGCGAATTTTTCAAATTCAAAGACACCTGGAGGACCATTCCAAACAATGGTTTTAGCTTTGGCAACGGCAGCAGCAAATAATTCTCTAGTTTTTGGACCACCGTCAAGACCTTGCCATTCATCTGGGATACCTTCTTCAGCAGTGGCGTAACCGGTGTTTGCATCTTTGTTGAAATCATCAGCAGTGATGAAATCAACTGGTAAAACAATTTCAACATTGTTTTTCTTGGCTTTTTCAATCAATTGAGGAACAATTTTAGCACCTTCAGCATCGAATAAAGATTTACCAATTTTGGTGTTATCTAAAACTTTTTTAAAAGTGAAAGCCATACCACCACCAACAATCAAGATGTTAACTTTGTCCAACAAGTTATCAATCAATTGAATCTTATCAGAGACTTTAGCACCACCCAAGATGGCCAAAAATGGTCTGACTGGGTTTTCTAAAGCTTTAGCGAAATAAGTTAATTCTTTAGCCATCAAGAAACCAGCAGCTCTTTGTGGTAAATCGAAACCAACCATTGATGAATGAGCTCTGTGAGCAGTACCAAAGGCATCGTTAACGTAGGCATCAGCTAATGAAGTTAATTGTTTTCTGAATTTTTCAACATCTTCTTTTGAAGCTTTAACTTTACCTTCTGAAGTTTTTTTAGAACCTTCTTCTTCAATGTGGAATCTCAAGTTTTCTAATAAAAAGATTTGACCATCAGTGGCACCATTAACGGCTTTTTCAACTTCATCACCAACACAATCGTTTAAGAAAGTGACTTGTTTACCTAATAATGAAGATAATTCAGCAACAACAGGTTTTAAAGAATATTTTTCATTTCTTTCACCATTTGGTCTACCTAAATGAGAAGCCAAGATGATAGCTTTTGGTTTATGTTCAGCAACGTATTGGATGGTTGGTAAAGCAGCAACAATTCTTTGATTGTTTGTGATTTTAGTACCATCTAATGGGACGTTGAAATCAACACGGATAAAGACACGTTTGTTTTCAACGTTCAAGTCAGTGACTGATAATTTGCTTGATAAAGACATTTTGTAGAATTTGTTTAATACTTT
>NZ_JASCRU010000081.1:0-1315 GCF_030010285.1 Flavobacterium sp. XS2P24 | reverse complement strand
CTCTTAAGGTGGTTATTGCGGCGGGGCTCACCTCTTCCCATCCCGAACAGAGTAGTTAAGCCCGCCTGCGCAGATGGTACTGCAGTTATGTGGGAGAGTATGTCGTCGCCTTTCTTTAATCTGAACTCGTTTCAGATTCTATTAAATCCTTATCATTCATTTGATGAGGATTTTTTGTTATAAATCAATATTTTATTATTGTAATGTTCGAATTTAGAGGATTGTTATCATTTTTTAATCCTTATTTGCATGGCATAATTATAAGGATCAAGTGGTGTAAATGATATTTTCTCCTTTTTCACAAATTCAAAATAGCTGTTTATTTTTCCTTTTGTAAATCGTTGTGACCAAAATCTTTCTTTAGTAGCCGTAAAACTATCTTTTGCATCAGTTATTACTGTTATTCCCATTTTCTGATACGATAGTTCTTGCTTTTTTCTTGTATTTTCGTTGTCAATATAGCAGGCTCCAATTAAAATTTCTCCATTTGCATTCAGCATTTTATAGGCAAAGGTGAAAATAGTATCAAATTTTTTGATAAATCAAGTTTTTCGGATAATAAATTATAATTTTCAAAAGGGAAGTTTTCAGGATAAAAATTACCTGCTGTAAACCAAGTTGTAATAATCAAATCATAATGCTTTTGTAATTGATTTAAATTTACTGCATCTAATAAATAAACAGTTACTTTGTCTTCAATATTTAATTTTTTTGTTGCGTTACGGGATAAAGTAACACATGTTTCGACATAGCCAAGTACCATCATACAATTCAATCATGTCCCACATTTCTGGTATTGCATATAAGTGTTTTACTATTCTGGCATTTCCAATTCCTATATCTAAGATGGTTATTGGACTTCCTTTTTTAAGGAATATTTCGGTAATTACTTTCTTTAGTTCTATGAATTCAGCCCATTGAGCCTGCAACAACTCTTCGGATAAATAATTTTCATCAAATGATTTGTGTGCAGTATTTTCATTGTCATACATTTCCATAACTACTTTATTTTAAACTAATTCAAATTTAAAATTTAATCTGTCATAATGGAATCTGAAGTGTCTTTATATTTTAAGTGTTTATATTTTTTTAGATTCGATTTTAACCGAGTTAAGAGAAGTTTAATTTATAGGTTTTAAGTTTTTGTTCTGTACAATTTTTAAACATTAAATTGTATTTTTGGTAAACTATTTAAAAATATTTGATTGTCCGCAATTACCCATAATTAAATAAAAGGCTTATATTTGATAAAAAAAGAGCGATGAATCTATTCAATTTTACAGCAAATTTTGGGAGTGAAGAGTCTTGTAGACTT
>NZ_JASCRU010000080.1:0-1331 GCF_030010285.1 Flavobacterium sp. XS2P24 | reverse complement strand
TGATACCTTGAACGGTGCTCCTGTGGTAGCTGCTCAAGTGAACTTGACTACTGTTTCAGCGGATGCTGGAATCACGCTTTCGGGTACTGATGTAGTAGTCGCTCCGGGTACGCCTGCAGGTGCTTACACTTTGGTTTACCAAATCTGTGAAATTCTAAATCCAACCAATTGTGATAACGCTACTGTTACAGTAACGGTTACTGCTCCTGCTATTGTCGCTGTTGATGATGCTGGAACTCCGGTAAACGGATTTACTGGTGGAACAGCCTTCACTAATGTATTGACTAATGATACCTTGAACGGTGCTCCTGTGGTAGCTGCTCAAGTGAACTTGACTACTGTTTCAGCGGATGCTGGAATCACGCTTTCGGGTACTGATGTAGTGGTGGCTCCGGGTACGCCTGCAGGTGCTTACACTTTGGTTTACCAAATCTGTGAAATTCTAAATCCAACCAATTGTGATAACGCTACCGTAACTGTTACGGTTACCGCTCCTGCTATTGTCGCTGTTGATGAGGCTGGAACTGCTGTAAACGGATTCAACGGTGGAACAGCCTTCACTAATGTATTGACTAATGATACCTTGAACGGTTCCCCTGTGGTAGCTGCTCAAGTGAACTTGACTACTGTTTCAGCGGATGCTGGAATCACGCTTTCGGGTACTGATGTAGTAGTCGCTCCGGGTACGCCTGCAGGTGCTTACACTTTGGTTTACCAAATCTGTGAAATTCTAAATCCAACCAATTGTGATAACGCTACCGTAACTGTTACGGTTACCGCTCCTGCTATTGTCGCTGTTGATGAGGCTGGAACTCCGGTAAACGGATTCAACGGTGGAACAGCCTTCACTAATGTATTGACTAATGATACCTTGAACGGTGCTCCTGTGGTAGCTGCTCAAGTGAACTTGACTACTGTTTCAGCGGATGCTGGAATCACGCTTTCGGGTACTGATGTAGTAGTCGCTCCGGGTACGCCTGCAGGTGCTTACACTTTGGTTTACCAAATCTGTGAAATTCTAAATCCAACCAATTGTGATAACGCTACTGTTACAGTAACGGTTACTGCTCCTGCTATTGTCGCTGTTGATGAGGCTGGAACTGCTGTAAACGGATTCAACGGTGGAACAGCCTTCACTAATGTATTGACTAATGATACCTTGAACGGAGTAGCGGTTGTAGCTGCTAAAGTTAATACCACTTTTGTGTCGGCAACTAATACAGGAATCACGCTTTCGGGTACCAATGTAATTGTTGCAGCGGGCACCCCTGCCGGTTCGTACACTTTGGAATATAAAATCTGTGAAATACTGAATCCAACCAATTGTGATA
>NZ_JASCRU010000079.1:0-1340 GCF_030010285.1 Flavobacterium sp. XS2P24 | reverse complement strand
GATTCTTGGTTTACCTGTAACTAATTCACCCCATGAAGCAGTACCAGCAGATTTTTCCTTTTCGATACCGGCTTGAATAATTTCAACTTCACCAAAGACAGCTGGATCATCATCATGAATTTGATTTGATCTTGCAATAGAGTGACGAGCATCTTCAAGACGACCAACTTCAACTAAATAACGTGGAGATTCTGGCATTAAAACCATACCAATGATCATCTTCTTATAATTGGTTCTTTGTGTGGAAGATATCTAAAGCTTCAGAGATTCTAGCACTCATAGTTTTTTCACCTTCTCTAACCCAAACTCTTGGATCAAAGTATTTCTTGTTTGGTTTATCTTCACCATCTGGGTTACCAACTTGAGACATGATGTAGTCTTTCTTGTTCAAGACATAATCTCTAATACCGGTCAAGTAAGCATATTGACAATCGGTATCCAAGTTAACTTTAACAACACCATTAGTGATTGCGGTATCAAATTCTTGTTGAGAAGAACCTGAACCACCGTGGAAGACCAAGTATAATGGATGTTTGTTATCAGTACCAATTTGTTGTTTGGCATATCTTTGATGGTCACCCAAGATTTCTGGTTTTAATTGAACGTTACCTGGTTTGTAAACACCATGAACGTTACCAAAAGCAGCAGCAATTGAGAAGTTTGGAGAGATTGGAGCTAAAGCTTCATGAACTTTGAAGACGGTTTCTGGTAAAGTGTATAAGGATTCTTTTTGAACGTGTTCATTGTTAACACCATCTTCTTCACCACCAGTGATACCAATTTCCATTTCCAACCATTGGCCTAATTTGGACATTCTTGTAAAGTATTTAACACAAGTGGCAATGTTTTCATCATCAGTTTCTTCAGATAAATCCAACATATGGGATGAGAATAATGGTTCACCATGTTCAGCAAAGAAGGCTTCATCAGCTTCCAAGAACCCATCAAACCATTGTAATAATTTCTTAGCACAATGATCAGTGTGTAAAACAACTGGGATACCATAAGTTGGAGCAATTGATCTGATATAATGAGCAGCAGCAATACAACCGGCAATTGAAGCTTTTTGGTCAGTGTTTGAAACACCTTTACCAGCGAAATAGGCAGCACCACCTTGGGAAGTTTGCAAGATGATTGGGGATTTAGCATCTCTAGCAGCTTCTAAAGCGGCAACAGCAGTTGATGAAGAAGTGACATTGATGGCTGGGATAGCAAAACCTTTTTCTTGAGCATAGTCGAATAAAGCTTTGACATCATCACCGTAGATGACACCTGATTTTCTTTTTAAAACGTCTTGAACACCCATTGTAGATTGTAATTGATTGATTGTATGTATAAAG
>NZ_JASCRU010000008.1:0-117656 GCF_030010285.1 Flavobacterium sp. XS2P24 | reverse complement strand
TTTATTACAATAACGATAGAATCAAGTCTAATTTAAACAAAATGAGCCCGATACAATATCGAGCTCATTATTATCAAAATTAATTATAAATTTGTCTAAACTTTTGGGTGCAGTCTAACTTTCGCAGAGGCTTTTCTTTATATTTTAGTGATGTAAAACTTCTTCACCTTCTTTCATTGGAACGTTTTGAGGTACAAAATCCACATCGTGTGATGGATTACTGTAGTCATAAGGCCAACGATATACGTGAGGGATTTCACCTGGCCAGTTACCGTGCATGTGTTCAACTGGTGCTGTCCATTCTAATGTATTCGATTTCCAAGGATTCATTACAGATTTTTTACCGTAGAAGATACTAACGAAAAAGTTGTATAAGAAAACCAATTGAAAAACTCCTCCAATTAATGCAAATGTTGTGATTAAAACGTTTACGTTTTGTAAATCATCAAATAATGGGAAGTTTGTGTTTGTATAGTAACGTCTTGGTAAACCAGCTAATCCGATAAAGTGCATTGGGAAGAAAACTCCATAAGCACAGATTGCAGTTACCCAAAAGTGTACATATCCAAGGTTCTTGTTTAACATTCTTCCGAACATTCTTGGAAACCAATGGTAAATACCAGCAAACATTCCGTAAAGAGCAGAAATACCCATTACTAAGTGAAAGTGAGCTACAACAAAGTACGTATCATGAACATTAATATCAAGCGTACTGTCTCCAAGAATAATTCCCGTCAAACCACCTGTAATAAATGTAGAAACTAAACCAATTGAAAACAACATAGCCGGATTCAACTGTAAGTTACCTTTCCAAAGTGTTGTGATGTAATTAAACGCTTTTACAGCTGAAGGAATAGCAATCAATAATGTTGTAAAGGTAAATACAGATCCTAAAAATGGATTCATACCTGAGATAAACATGTGGTGACCCCAAACAATTGTTGATAAGAAAGCAATTGCCAAAATTGACATAATCATCGCTCTGTAACCAAAAATTGGTTTACGTGAATTTGTTGCAATAACTTCCGAAGTAATACCCAAAGCAGGTAATAAAACGATATAAACTTCAGGGTGTCCTAAGAACCAAAATAAGTGCTCGAACAATACTGGTGAACCACCTTGATAATGTAATACTTCTCCAGCAATATAAATATCCGATAAGAAGAATGAAGTTCCAAAACTTCTATCAAAAATCAACAATAATGCTGCAGATAAAAGAACCGGGAAAGAAACTATACCGATAATTGCCGTTACAAAGAAAGCCCAAATGGTAAGTGGCAATCTAGTCATAGTCATCCCTTTAGTTCTTAAATTAATTACTGTCACTACGTAATTCAAAGAACCCATCAAAGAAGATGCAATAAAGATAGCCATAGAAACTAACCATAATGTCATCCCTAAACCTGAACCAGGGATAGCTTGTGGCAATGCACTCAAGGGTGGATAAATAGTCCATCCTGCAGATGCAGGTCCTGCTTCAACAAAAAGAGAACTAACCATGATTATACTTGACAAGAAGAACAACCAGTATGATATCATGTTCATAAAACCAGATGCCATATCTCGTGCACCAATCTGAAGCGGTATCAATAAGTTACTAAAAGTACCACTTAAAGCGGCGGTTAATACAAAGAAAACCATTATAGTTCCGTGTATAGTAACCAATGCCAAATAAATATCATTTGTCATTACTCCGTTTGGAGCAAATTTATCACCAAGTAAAATATTGAAAATTTTAAATGATTCTTCTGGCCATGCCAATTGCATTCTAAATAGCATAGACATTCCTACTCCAATAATTCCCATAATGATACCCGTAATTAGGTATTGTTTGGCAATCATTTTATGATCAATACTAAAAATATATTTAGTAATAAAAGTGTCTTTATGGTGATGTTCGTGTTCGTGATCTATTTCGTGATCGTGACCTTCTGCTGACATATATGTTTACTTTAAATTTTCTTATTAATTATTTCATGGTTACGGCAACCGCTGCAGTATCTTTTGCTTTTGTAGAATCTGTACCAGATGCTCCATCAGTAGCAGCAGGTTCCGCCATTGCAGCTTTTACTTCACTTACAATTGTAGCTTTATCTTTCAACCATGCTTTATAGTCTTCAGGTGTGTCTACAATAATTTTCATTTGCATGTTATAATGTGATGCTCCACAAATTTTATTACAAAGCAATAAGTAATCAAACGTGTAAGGATCTAAAGCAGTTTCACCTTTAGCAACTAACTCTATACTTTTCTTAGATCTTAAAGCATTTATATTAGCTACTTTTTCTACCATAAACGGCAATTCTCTATACTCTGCAGTAGTGTATATTGGCTCAAAAGCAAATTGTGTAACCATACCAGGAACACAGTTCATTTGTGCTCTAAAGTGAGGCATGTATGCAGAGTGCAAAACATCTTGAGAACGCATTTTGAAAAGAATTTTTTTACCTTTAGGAATATGCAATTCAGTTACTACAATATCATCTTGTGCATATGGATCAGCTAAATCAACACCTACAGCATTTGCTCCTTCAATAAATCTAACATTAGCTTTCCCTAATACATTATCATTACCTGAATATCTAGCTTTCCAGTTGAACTGTTGTGCATACAATTCAATAACTATTGTATCCTCATCTTCATCAACAAACATAATATTTGTCCAAGCGAAAAGACCATAAAGAATCAATCCTGCTAAAACTACAGCTGGAATTACACTCCAAATAGCCTCTAACTTATTATTATCAGCAAAATAAAGTGCTTTTTGATCTTTTTTCCCTCTGTATTTGAAAGCAAAATAATGCAACAATACTTGAGTAATAGCCTGAACTATAAAAATAAGAACCCATGTAATATTCATTAAATTATCTACTTCACCACCATGTGCAGAAGCTGGCGTATGAAGAACAAGAGGTCCCCATTTAAACAAACCATAAATTGAAAAAATATAAATGAAAGCCAAGAAACCAAACATCAAATAACCTTGAACGTTATTATCGTTATCTGTAGCTATTTCTGTACTATCTGAATTAGATCCAACTTGCGTCAGGTCGAATATTTTAGTCAATTGCCATAAAGCAACAGCTAATAAAACTAAAACTATAATTACCAACAAACTTGTCATCTGTTTTTTTCTTTAAATATTAATAATGAAAATGTTTACTTTCTTCAATGAAAGGATTTCTTTTTGCTAACAAAGGAGCTTTAGTTAACGCTGTGAAAACAACATAAATAAATAATCCTAAGAAGAAAAGAACGGATGCTATTTCAGGTATACCAATAAACCATCTGTCTCCTACAGTTCCCGGCATAATCATATTAAAGAAATCAATATAATGACCTGCTAGTATTACAATTCCTGCCATAACTAGTACCCATGTAATTCTCTTGAAATCTGTATTAATTAATATTAATAAAGGGAATAAAAAATTCATTACTACAGCACCAAAGAATGGAAGATTATACAATTCAATTCTAGTGATAAAATATGTTACCTCTTCAGGAATATTTGCATACCATATCAACATGAATTGTGAGAACCATAAATATGTCCAGAATACACTTAATCCAAACATGAATTTTGCTAAATCGTGTATATGACTTGTATTTACATGCTCTAAATATCCTCTAGATTTTAGGTATAAAGTAACTAAAGCAATTGTAGTAATTCCACTAACAAAGAAACTAGCAAATACATACCATCCAAATAATGTACTGAACCAATGCGGGGCAATAGACATTATCCAATCCCAAGACATTATAGATTCTGATACTATAAAGAAAACTAAAAACATTGCTGATATGTTGAAGTTTTTCTTGTAAAATGAGTTGTCATTTGATTCATCTTGAGCCAAACAGTTTTTTCTTGAAAAATATTGGTATAAACTCCAACCTGTCAAAAATATAGCCGCTCTAACGATCCAAAAAGGAAAGTTTAAATAACCTGTTTTATTAGCGATTAGTTTATCATGAGCAACAACTTCAGGATCTAACCATATAAAAATGTGATTAAAGTGTAATCCACATAATATTAGAATAACAAAAAAAATAACAGAACCAACTGGTAAATAAGATGTTACACCCTGCATAACTCTAAATAATACTGGAGACCATCCAGCCTGAGCTACTTGTTGAATTGCATAAAAAACTAAAACCCCAAGAGAAACAAGCATAAAGAAAATACAAGCAACATATAAAGCAGACCAAGGTTTGTTTTGTAGTTGGTGTAACACATGATTCAAATGCTCAGTATGTTCTGCTTCTTCACTAACATCGTGACCTTCTTTTTTAATAGCTGCTTCAGCGTGAACTGGTTCAGCATGTGCTTCTTCAGCAACTTTAGTTGTATCACCTGTTGGAGCAACAGCTTCGTGAGATTCCTCGATTTTTTTCTCTTCGGTAGCTTCACTATGGGTAGCAGCAGCTTCATGGGAAGGTTCAGCAGCAGCAGCCCCTTCATGTTTAGCTTCACCATGACCACCATGACTTTCGGCCGCAAGAAGCTTTTCAACTTCTTGAATATCTTTAGGTGCAGTTAAAAAACCATATCCAATTCCTAAAAGACCTACAGCCATTAAGATGAAAGAAAAAGTTTTTAATTTACTTGAAAATGTATACATATCTATTACGATCAGTTTGTTCAACAATTATAATTCGCTTTTTAGTTTTAGAACATAGTCAGTAACTAACCAACGTTCATGGGCACTCAATTGGTTAGCATGCGAACCCATTGAATTTAAACCATAAGTTATAACATGAAAAATACTTCCTTCAGTGATAACTCTATCTTTATAACTAGGAACACCCAGAAATTTTTCTCTTTCTACAAGCTTTCCTTTTCCGTTACCAGAAGCACCATGGCAACTGATACAATATATTTCAAAAAGCTCTTTTCCTTTATCAGAGTCTCTGCTTAAAGAATCCAACGGAGATTTAAGATTTGCTTTTGCTAACTCATATCCTGCAGTAGAATTTTCATATTCAAAAGGCTCAAACCCTCTGTTAATAGTTCCTGCAGCTGGAAGTTGACCTTCTTTACCGTCTTTAAATGCATTTGATTCAGAATAAGTTTCATACCCTACTGATTCATACATATTTGGAAAATACTGATAGTTCGGTTTCGCATTATTATGGCAAGATGAAACTAAAATAGTTATGCCAAATAAAAGTGTTATTTTATATACGCTTTTCATATCTATAATTAATGCTTTTCTATTACTTTAACTTCTACAGCTCCCGTGCTTTGGAAAAAAGAAACTAATTCTTCTTCATTGTCATTTACAGCAACTTCCATTAAAAAATGGTCATCTGTAGTTCTTACATCCGGATTTTCTGCTTCTTTGAAAGGCCATAATTTACTTCTCATATAAAAAGTAATAACCATTAAGTGAGCAGCAAAAAATACAGTAAGTTCAAACATGATTGGAACAAAAGCCGGCATGTTTTCAATATAACTAAAACTTGGTTTTCCACCAATATCTTGTGGCCAATCTTGAATCATGATATAATTCATCATAGCTGTTGCTACCGAGATTCCAACACATCCATAAAGAAAAGCACAAATAGCTAATCTTGTAGGTGCAATTCCCATAGCTTTATCCAAACCGTGAACCGGGAATGGAGTAAAAACTTCTTCAATATGATGATGAGCTGCTCTGGTTTTTTTAACCGCATCCATCAATATATCATCGTCATTATAAATGGCGTATATTACTTTATTACTCATGGTGTGAATCTTTATTTGCTTCTCTTTCTCTTTTGTAATTATCTCCAGTTCCTTTCAAAATTGTTTTTACCTCTGCTTGTGCAATTACAGGGAATGTTCTTGAATACAATAAGAACAATACAAAGAAGAAACCTATTGTTCCAATGAAAATTCCAATATCAACAAATGTAGGTGAAAACATTGTCCAAGAAGATGGTAAATAATCTCTGTGTAACGAAGTTACGATAATTACAAATCTCTCAAACCACATTCCAATATTTACAACTATCGAAATTATAAACGAGAACATGATACTTGTTCTTAATTTTTTGAACCACATAAATTGTGGAGAAAAAACATTACAAGTCATCATTGACCAATATGCCCACCAGTAAGGTCCGGTAGCTCTATTCAAGAAAGCATATTGCTCATATTCTACACCAGAATACCATGCAACAAATAGTTCCGTTATATAGGCAACCCCAACAATAGAACCTGTAATCATGATAACGATATTCATCAACTCAATGTGTTGAATCGTAATATAAGCTTCTAAATTAGATACTTTTCTCATAATGATAAGCAAAGTATTTACCATTGCAAATCCAGAAAAAACCGCTCCAGCAACAAAGTACGGAGGGAAAATTGTAGTATGCCATCCAGGAATAACGGATGTAGCAAAGTCCATAGATACAATAGTATGCACTGAAAGTACAAGTGGAGTAGCTAAACCTGCAAGTACCAAAGATACTTCTTCAAAACGTTGCCAGTCTTTTGCTCTACCGCTCCATCCAAAACTTAATATAGAATACACTCTTTTATTAAAAGGAGTAATAGCTCTATCACGTAACATGGCAAAATCAGGTAATAAACCAGTCCACCAGAATACTAATGAAACCGAAAGATACGTTGAAATTGCAAATACGTCCCAAAGTAATGGCGAGTTAAAGTTTACCCAAAGAGAACCAAATTGATTCGGAATTGGTAAAACCCAATACGCTAACCATGGACGCCCCATGTGAATGATTGGAAATAAACCTGCTTGAATAACTGAGAAAATTGTCATTGCTTCTGCAGAACGGTTAATCGCCATTCTCCAACGTTGACGGAAAAGTAATAATACCGCCGAAATAAGTGTTCCTGCGTGACCAATACCAACCCACCAAACAAAGTTCGTGATATCCCAAGCCCATCCTACAGTTTTATTTAATCCCCATGTTCCAATACCTGTAGATACGGTGTAAATTATACAGCCAAGTCCCCAAAGGAAGGCTATTAATGCGATTGAAAATACAATCCACCAATGTTTGTTTGCTTTACCTTCAACAGGCGCAGCTACATCTACAGTTACATCGTGATAAGATTTATCACCTATAACTAAGGGTTTTCTAATGGTTGCTTCGTAGTGAGACGACATAATCCTTTATATTGATTCTTAATTAATTATTTTTTGTACTAGGTATTTCTAACTTTAACGTGGTAAATCACATTTGGTTTTGTTCCAACATGCTCCAATAAATGATACATTCTTTCGTCAGCAGCTAACTTAGTCACTTCCGCTTCTTTATCATTTACATCACCAAAAATCATTGCTCCAGTAGAACAAGCATTTGAACATGCAGTTTGGAATTCACCATCAACGATTGCTCTTCCTTCTCTTTTTGCTTTCAAAATTGTTGCTTGTGTCATTTGAATACACATCGAACATTTCTCCATAACTCCACGAGAACGAACATTAACATCTGGATTCAATACCATACGTCCTAAATCGTCATTCATATGATAATCGAATTCACTGTTTTTGTTGTACAAGAACCAGTTAAAACGACGCACTTTATACGGACAGTTGTTAGCGCAATAACGCGTTCCAACACATCTGTTATAAGCCATATGGTTTTGACCTTGACGTGAGTGTGAAGTTGCAGCAACTGGACAAACCGTTTCACAAGGTGCATGATTACAATGTTGACACATTACAGGTTGAAAAGAAACTTGTGGGTTATCACCCGCTTTTTCCATTTCATTAAATGTAGACAATGAACTTGATAAACCTGCAATATTTTCTTTTCTTTCGTTATCGCCTTCAAAAGTACTTTCAGAAGAATAATATCTATCAATACGCAACCAATGCATATCACGACTTCTTCTAACTTCTGATTTTCCAACAACAGGAACGTTGTTTTCAGCATGACAAGCAATCACACAAGCACCACAACCGGTACAAGCATTCAAGTCAATAGAAAGATTAAAATGGTGACCCGTTGAACGATCAAATGAATCCCATAAATCTACTTTAGTTGCTTCAACTTCTTTATGATCCAATGAAACCATTGGTTGTTCATTCCAAACGTGAGCATCTTTTGTATTGAAAATTTCTAAAGAAGTTTCTTTAATGATATCTCCTCTTCCCATTAATGTTTTCTGGCCTTGAACACAAGCAAACTCATGTTCTCCTCCAGCTTTCGCCAATGTTACAGACTGTACATTATTAAAACCTTTATATAAAGAGTAGGCATTTAAACCCACCATCATTTCTTCTTTCAAAGCCGCTTTACGACCGTAACCTAATGCTAAACCGATAGTTCCAACAGCTTGTCCTGGTTGAACGATTACTGGAACATTTTCTAATTTAACTCCATCAGCAGTAGTAATAGTAGCATAACTTCCGTTTAAACCACCATTTGCAACGATTTCATTAGAAAGTTCATATTTCTTAGCATCAGCATTCGAAACAGTAACATAATTATCCCAAGAAACTCTTGTAATTGGATCCGGAAACTCTTGCAGCCAAGGGTTATTAGCTTGCTGTCCATCTCCCATACCTGTTTTAGTATACAAAACAAGCTCTAGTCCTTGAGAAGCTTTTGATTTTGCTAAAGCATTTGCAGCTGCGCTATAATCAGCAGAACCAGCAGATGCAGTTGGAACAACTCCAACATAAACACCATCATGTAACACTTTGTTCCAAGTAGAACCAGTTATTATAGTTGACGCATTAGCTTTAATATAATCGTAGAATGTACCTGTCAATCCATTTAAAGACAACAATACATCTTGAAATTGTTTTGTAACAAAAAGAGGACGAATAGCAGGCTGAGTAATTCCGTAAGTTCCTTTGGTGATACTTACATCATTCCATGACTCTAAATAATGAGGAACAGCCGCTGCAATAGTACTTACTAAAGCAGTTTCATCTTCTTTTAAAGAAAACGCAACTGATGTTTTTACTTTTTTAAGTCCTTCTACAAAAGAAGCACTATCTGCTAAAGTATAAACCGGATTAACACCACTCATTACCAAAGTATGAACGCTTCCCGCTTTCATATCACTGATTAATTGAGCAACTTTTGCATCAGATCCTTTTCTGATTTGTCTTACTCCAGAAGTACTGAAAGCTTCACTTGCCAACACTTGGTTGATAGCTAAAACTAACAATTGAGCATTTTTATCTTGAATACCAGATACCAACACTCCTTTTGAACCAGCAGCTTTCAATTGTTGAGCTGCTTTTGTAACTTCTGCTTTAAATTTATCTTCTAAACTTACAGCAACAGCAGAACCCGTTACAATATTATATATATGAACTAATGCTAGTTTTTGATTAGCAGTAGACATTGGTAAACGCTTATCAGCAGCAGCACCAGACAAAGTCATGTTTGCTTCTAATTGGAAATGACGAGACATCTTTCCTGCTTTAGGAATTCTACCTTTAGCATAACCTGAATCAAATCCTCCACCTTGCCAATCTCCAAGGAAATCAGCTCCTACAGAAACTATTAGCGAAGCTTTAGAAAAATCATAATCAACCAAAGCTCTTTCTCCATATACCGTTTCGAAAGCATCTAATGCTTCAGATTCAGATACAGCATCATAAACAACATGTTTAGCATTTGGATTTTTACCGATAAACTCAGCAATCAACTTTTCTGTTGACGGACTAGCCAATGTGTTTGTTAAAAGCACTACTTGACCACCTTTTGCAGCAGCATCAGCTATACTTGATTTAATTTTAGAATCAACAGCAGACCAAGTTGAATTTTTACCTTCAATTTTTGGCTCTTTCAAACGCATACTATCATATAAAGACAGAATAGACGCATGAACTCTTGCATTAGCACTAAACTTAGCTCCTGCAATAGTATTATTATCTATTTTAATAGGACGCCCTTCACGAGTTTTTACCAAAAGATTAGCAAAATCAAATCCATCAAAAACAGAAGTTGCATAATAATCAGCTACTCCAGGAATGATTTGTTCCGGCTGAAGTACATAAGGTATTGACTTGTTCACAGGACCTTCGCAAGCTGCAAGCGTAGCCGCTGCAGTACTAAAACCAACGTACTTTAAAAAATCACGACGTGATGTTGATGAAGATGACAAAGCGTCATTATTTCCTAAAAACTCGTCAGTAGGAATTTCTTCAACAAATTCGTTATTTCTAAGCGCCTCAACAATAGAACTATTTTTGTCTAGTTCTTCAACACTTTTCCAGTATTTTTTGTTTGATGACATATATAAATATTAAAATCTTAATAATTTGATTAATAGTGGCATTTACCACATTCTAAACCTCCCATTTGCGCCGCAGTCAATTTGTCTACACCGTATTTCTTAGAAAGTTCTTCATGAATTTTAGTATAATATTCATTGCCTTCCATTTTAACATCAGTTTTTCTGTGGCAATCAATACACCAACCCATTGTTAATGGAGCAAATTGTTTTTGAATTTCATACTCTTGAACCGGACCGTGACACGTTTGACATTCAATTCCGGCAACAGTTACGTGCTGAGAGTGATTAAAATAAACGAAGTCAGGTAAATTATGAATACGAACCCATTTTACAGGCTGCGTTTTTCCAGTATAACTTTGAGTTGTTTTATCCCAACCAACCGCAGTATATAATTTTTGGATTTGCTCATCATAAAATGCTTTGCTGTACTCAGGAGTAGCAGTAGTTTCAGCAACTTCAGCAATATTCTTATGACAGTTCATACAAACATTCAAAGAAGGAATTCCTGCATTTTTACTAACTCTGGCTGCAGAGTGACAATACTTACAATTGATTTCATTATCACCAGCATGTATTTTATGCGAATAATGAATTGGTTGAATTGGAGCGTAATCCTGATCAACACCAACTTGCATTAAAAATCCGTAAACAAAATAAGCACTCGCCAAAAGCAAAAATATTGCCGTAACTAAAATCAAAAACTGATTTTTAGCAAAAGCTTTCCATATAGGAGTTGTTGGAGTTTTCGGAGCTACTTCAATACCATTTGCTTTTGCTACTTTAGATAAAACTCTGTTTACCAAAAACAACATCACAACCAGAATAACCATAACAAGCGCCAAAGCACCTAATATAATATTGTTTGAAATACCGCTATCTGCAGCTGGCTTACCAGGAACTTCAACTCCAGGAGCTGGAGCAGCAGCTTCAGCTTTAGGCTCTGAAGTATAAGCAATGATGTTATCAATATCAGCATCTGATAATTGAGGAAAAGCAGACATTACAGCCTTATTGTTTTCTTCAAACACTTTTACAGCTTGAGCATCGCCAGATTTAATTAAGTCTGAACTATTATGAACCCACTTATGAAGCCATGCAGCATCATATTTAGCAGCCACACCTCTAAGAGCCGGACCTGTTGCTTTAGCATCAAGTTTGTGACATGCAGCACAGTTAGCATTAAAAAGCTCTTTACCCTTTACCGGGTCCGCACTTTGAGAAGTAGCTGAAGCATCCGGAGCTGCAGCATCAGCCGCAGGAGTAGCTTCTTGAGCAAATGAAGTAAAGGAAATAGATAGCATCAAAGCTATGCTAAAAAATAATTTCCTTGAGATCGAATTATGGTTACCCACCTTTTTCATATAGTATAATGATTATCTACTAAAAATTGGCACAGTTTTTTCTAATTGAATTATAGAAACTGATCCTTTATTTAAAAACTTGGACAAAAATACGACTTAAGAACTATTCTCAAAACCTTAAAATAGTCTTAATTTCAATTTATATTAATTCTAAATAACATTTAGTATTTGCTATCAGTCATTAAATATTACTTTTGCACAAAAACAATCACATTATGAGAATTTTAGCCCTTAGAAAAGCATTTTTTATCTCTCTTACCTTATTTATTTCCTATAGTAATGCATATGCCCAAGACGGAAACATCAGGGTAAATCAAGACTCTAAATTTGAACAATTATTAAATGAAAAGAGAAAAACAAATGTTTCAAACACTGTAAATGACTATTATAAAATTCAAATTTTCAGTGGAGACAGCGAAAAAGCAAAAAAAACGTTAAATGATTTTAAGCAAGAATTCAGAGACATTGATGGAACTATTATTTTCTTTACGCCAAATTACAAAGTTTGGGTTGGGAATTTCAAAACACGAATTGAAGCAGAACGAAATCTCATCGAAATTAAAAAAAGCTACAGCAATGTACATTTAATAAAGCCTAATAAATAAAAAAAGACACCTAATTAGGTGTCTTTTTTTATTGTACCAAAGTTGCATGGTAATATTTTTTAAGGATTTCTTTTCTTTCCAAACTACTTTTATTACTATCCTTAAACTCTTTCAACAATTCTGGATATGGCGACAGCATCACTTTCATTTCACTATTCGACAAAAAGGATGGTTGCCCCGTATAACAATCAATAAGCATTGGAGTAGACGAATCACTGGCTGCAGAAGCAATTGCAACTCCAATCAGTCCAAACATCGCGCCCATTGCAATAGCATTATTAGAATTATAAATTACATTTTCAATGTAATATTTACCATTAATTATTTCCGTCTTGGCATAATGTTTTGAGCTAGCATATTTTGAAACATTGATATAAAAATTTTCTCCATCACTGAATCCATAATAATTCAGTTCCTCTGAATTAGTAGCTTTATTTTGCAAATAAAACTTTTCCTTTTTGTTCGTGATTTCAAAATTAGTATCATCAATCGGTTTACCATTTAAAACATCTACATAAGTCAAATAAATACCTTTAAGCGGGACATCTGTAATCGTTTTACTTTTAATACTCTGATTAGCATCAAAAACGAGAGCTGATTTATCAGCATCACTTGTTTTCATATAATTAGTCAAACAATCCTGTAAAACTTTCTTCAATCGTTCATCGTGTTTACCGGTAACATCCATACCGTTACTTTCTGTTGAAGCCGTATACGAACCTACAATATAATCGACATCTTCTTTAGACTCTATTACATCAATTGCTAAAGTTGCGTATCCTGTTTCGGACATTGCTCGAGTAAGTTCAGAAACATACAGATCATTAATTCGGATAGAAATTTTAGACTTATTTTCTTCTTTTGGACAAATAATAGCGAGGTAATCCAAAAACTCTTCTGCCAAAGGTTTTTCAAAATTAGCTAATACTTTTCTATTAAAACCTCCTTTTTGAACGGTTCCAATATTTTCTTTAAACTGCCTTCCATCATAAACATTCTCAACATAAAAATTAAAGCCAACAGCATTATCTTTTTTATCTTTTAAAGATACTTTGTGGAATTCCGTTTTATTTTGAGAAAAGGCAACCGTGCTAACTACAACAAAAAATAACGCAAGTAATTTATTCATAAATAAAAATTTTAGTTTGCTATAAAAATAAAAAAATCCCGAATGAATCGGGATTTTAATTTTAATATATTGAAATTTTATTTCAATTTCTTTTTAACAGCAACTTCATGGTACGATTCAATAACATCTCTTTCTTCGATGTCGTTGTATCCTTTTACTTGAATACCACAATCGTAACCTTTGGCTACTTCTTTCACATCGTCTTTGAAACGTTTCAGTGCTAAAAGCTCTCCTGTAAAGACAACTACACCTTCTCTAATAATTCTCATTTTAGCGCTTCGGACAATTTTACCATCCATAACCATACATCCTGCAATTGAACCCACTTTCGAGATTTTGAATATCTCTCTAATTTCAGCTGTACCCAGAATTTCTTCTTTCATCTCTGGAGCTAACATTCCTTCCATTGCATCTTTCAAGTCATCGATAGCAGCGTAAATAATAGAGTAGTAACGGATATCGATTTCCTCTTTGTCAGCTAATTGTCTTGCATTTCCAGCAGGACGAACATTAAATCCGATGATAATCGCATCTGAAGCAGAAGCCAACATTACGTCAGTTTCAGTAATTGCTCCAACACCTTTATGGATAATATTAATTTGAATTTCTTCAGTAGATAATTTAGAGAACGAATCAGACAATGCTTCAACAGAACCATCCACATCTCCTTTAAGGATAATGTTCAATTCTTTAAATTGACCCAATGCAATTCTACGTCCAATTTCATCTAATGTAATATGACGTTGTGTACGTACGGATTGCTCACGCATCAATTGAGAACGTTTTGAAGCAATTTGTTTTGCCTCTTTTTCGTCTTCAAAAATATTGAACTTATCACCCGCAGTTGCTGCTCCATCAAGACCTAAAACCGAAACCGGAGTCGAAGGACCCGCTACAGTAACGATATTCCCTCTTTCATCATGCATGGCTTTAATTTTACCATGATGCTTACCAGCCAACATATAATCTCCAATTTTCAACGTTCCGTTTTGAACTAATATAGTAGAAACATATCCTTTTCCTTTATCAAGGAAAGCCTCAACAACAGTTCCAGAAGCCGCTTTATTTGGATTTGCTTTCAAATCTAAAAGTTCTGCTTCTAACAATACTTTTTCTAATAATTCTTTCACACCTGTTCCTACTTTCGCAGAAATATCATGTGATTGAATTTTTCCACCCCAGTCTTCAACAAGTAAATTCATACCTGCTAATCTTTCTTTTACTTTTTCAGGATTAGCATTTGGCTTATCAATTTTATTGATAGCAAATATGATAGGAACTCCAGCTGCCTGAGCATGGCTAATTGCTTCTTTAGTTTGCGGCATGATGTCATCATCAGCTGCAATTACAATAATAGCAATATCTGTAACTTGAGCACCACGCGCACGCATCGCAGTAAACGCTTCGTGACCCGGTGTATCTAAGAATGCAATTTTTTGTCCGTTATCCAACGTTACTCCGTAGGCACCAATATGCTGTGTAATTCCTCCAGACTCCCCTGCAATAACGTTTTCTTTACGAATGTAATCCAGTAACGATGTCTTACCGTGATCGACGTGACCCATTACCGTTACAATTGGCGCTCTGAAAACTAAATCTTCTTCTCTGTCTTCAACAACCTGAATTGCTTCTTCGATATCTACAGTGATAAATTCAACTTCATAACCAAATTCATCAGCAACGATAGTCAACGTTTCTGCGTCAAGACGTTGGTTCATGGTAACCATGATTCCAAGCGACATACACGTTCCAATCACTTTAGTAATTGGCACATCCATCATGATGGCAATTTCACCTACAGTAACAAATTCAGTAACTTTTATCGTTTTACTGCCTTCGTCAATAGCTCTTTGCTCATCATCAGATTTCTGACGGTGCGTATCTCTTTTATCTCTTCTATATTTTGCCGCTTTAGATTTACCACCTTTACCTTGCAGTTTCTCTAAAGTCTCTCTAATTTGATTTTTAACCTCTTCCTCAGTAGGCTCCACTTTTGCAACAATGGCAGGTCTGTTTCCTTTTACAAAACCAGGTCTTGCACTTCTGTTTGCATTGAATCCACCACCACCAGTATTAGGTGTAATCTTGTTAGGATTTGGCGCACCAGGAACTCCCGGTGTTGCAGGCGGTCTAGGAGCACCCGGTTTAGGAGCAATCCTTTTACGCTTGTTTTTATTTGCATTGGCTGCAGCCGAACCTGGAGCACCCGGTTTATTCGGAGTGATTTTCGGTTCTTCTTTTTTCTTTTTCGGTTTGTTGAATTGAGATAAATCAATTATCTGACCCGTTAATGTAGTTCCCGATAGTTTTTGATATTGTGTAGTGATGGTTTCATCAACAGGAGCTTCATCAACTTTAACTGTCTCAGTTTTTGCAACCACTTTTGGTTCAGCAGGAACTTCTTTAGGAGTTTCTGTTTTAACCTCTTTTATCCCAACAATAGGTTTTACCTCTTTTTTGTCTGAAACAGGTTTCTCAGTTGACGGCTTTTCAGTTGACGGTTTCTCAGGTGAAACTTCTTTTGAGACAGCTTTTACTTCAGGTGCATTAGCTACTGGAGCTTCTGCTTTTTCAACAGCTTTTACAGGCGCAACGATTGATGGTTTTTTTGGATTAAGATCAATCTTACCCACTTGAACCGGACCAGATATAATTGCTCTCGCTTTTATAACCTCTTGTTGTTTTACTCGCTCTTCCTCAATTTTACGTTTGTCTTCGATTTCTTTCTCTCGTTCTAAACGCAAAGCTTCTTTTTCTTTTCTTTTCTCTTCCCCTACTTCTTTAGAAGCCTCCTTATTCCCTTTGTCACCTGCAAACTGACCGCACAAGACATTGTATACATCATCAGAAATTTTTGCGTTTGGATTTGCTTCAATAGCAATCCCCTTATCTTTTAGATAATCCACAGCTCTTTCTAAAGAAATATTCAATTCCCTTAAAACTTTGTTTATTCTAATAATTCTCTCTTCAGACATAAAACCTTTTTATTATTACCTTTTTTGTTATTCCTCACTTTACTCCCAACTCGATACCTACCGAGCAAGAATTAATTGTAAAGTGGCATGTTTATCGTTGAAGACACATTGACTAACTGTCAAATTCTTCTTTCAATATTCTCATTACATCTAGAATCGTTTCCTCTTCCAGGTCTGTTCTTCTTACTAAATCTTCTACTTCTTGTTTTAAGATACTTTTTGCTGTATCCAAACCAATTTTTGCAAATTCTTCAATAACCCAGTCTTCAATTTCATCTGAAAACTCAGTCAATTCAACATCATCCTCATCAGCTGTAGCACCTGCAATATCACCTTCACGAATAACGTCTAGCTCATAACCAGTCAATAAACCCGCTAATTTAATGTTGTGCCCACCACGGCCAATTGCTTTTGAAACTTCTTCAAGCTTCAAGAAAACTTCTGCTCTTTTTGTTTCTTCATTTATCTTAATAGAAGATACTTTTGCTGGACTTAATGCTCTCGTGATATACAACTGAATGTTACTTGTATAATTGATAACATCTATATTTTCGTTTCCTAATTCACGAACAATTCCGTGAATACGAGATCCTTTCATACCCACACAAGCTCCTACTGGATCAATTCTGTCATCATAAGAATCTACAGCTACTTTTGCTTTTTCACCAGGAATTCTTACTACTTTCTTAACCATGATTAAACCGTCAAATACTTCCGGAATTTCTTGTTCAAATAATTTTTCCAAAAACTTCTCAGAAGTTCTAGACATAATAATTTGAGGTTTATTTCCTTTTAATTCAACGCTTTCTATTATTCCTCTAACATTATCTCCCTTACGGAAAAAGTCAGAAGGTATTTGTTTTTCTTTTGGTAAAATAATCTCATTCCCTTCATCATCAACCAAAATTACGACTCTTGGACGCACATGGTGTACTTCAGCAGTATAGATATCACCTATTAAATCTTTAAATTGCTTGTAAAGATTCGTGTTGTCATGTTCATGAATTTTAGAAATTAAATTCTGACGCAAAGCTAAAATTGCTCTTCTACCTAAATCAATTAATTTCACTTCTTCGGAAACTTCTTCACCAATTTCGAAATCAGGCTCAATTTTTCTAGCTTCAGTCAACGTAATTTCAAGATGATCAAAATCCAAGTCTTCATCAGCAACGATTACTCTTCTCTGCCATATCTCCATATCTCCTTTATCAGGATTTATAATGATATCGAAATTATCATCTGAACCGTATTTTTTCTTCAATGCATTTCTAAATACATCTTCCAAAATTGCCATAAGCGTTACACGATCAATAAGTTTATCGTCTTTAAACTCTGAGAATGAATCGATTAATGCTAAATTTTCCATGCGAATTCTTTAATTAAAATGTTACTGTAACAATTGCTTCTTTTATATCTACGTAAGGCAATTTAAGCTCTTTTTGAACTGTTTCTTTCCCTTTTCCTATTTTTTTAGGCTCTCTTGCTTTCCAAGACAAAATTACAAAATCATCATTAGCATCAACTAATTCTGCCTCAATAATTTCAGCCGAAGTCTTCACAATCAATGTTCGACCTATATTTTTCTTGTATTGTCTTATTAATTTCAATGGAGACCCAACTCCTACTGAAGCTACTTCTAAAGAGTAATCCTGTTCCTCTCTATCCAAATTACTATCTATGAATTTACTCACATCGATACAATCTTGAAGTGCCACTCCATTATCTCCGTCCAAAGTCACTATAACCTTGAAAGCATCCGTAATGATAAGGTCTATCAAAAAGATTGATGGCTTTTCTAACAAGCCTTCTGTCAACAACGTATTTACTTTTTCTTTAAATGTCATATTTTTATAAAAAGAGGGGACATTTAGTCCCCTCATTATCTAGATTTTAATAAATAACGGTGCAAATATAGTGTTTTTTTTTATAAACTAAAATAATCGATTGCTGTAAAATAATTTCTTATCTTTATAGAAGCATTAAAATAACAGTTTTTATCATAATTTAACACTTTATAGTTATGAAACGGATTTTAGTCCCTACCGATTTTTCTGAATATGCTGAAAACGCTTTAAAAGTAGCTGCCATAATTGCAAAAAAAAATAATTGTGAAATCTTTTTGTTACACTTATTAGAATTACCTAACCAAATGAACGACGCAATAACCGGCGGAAGCAGCATTCCTGAAGTAATGTTATTTATAAAAAAAGCAAACGAAACACTCCAAAAAATCAAGGAACAGCCCTACTTGAATGGAATTTCAGTAAATGCGTCTGTACAATTCGAAAGAGCTTTTAGCGGCATTTTATCTTTTAATAAAAAAAATGAAATTGATTTAATAGTGATGGGCTCGCACGGAACTTCCGGCATCGAAGAAGTACTCATTGGGTCCAACACCGAAAAAGTGGTTCGACTCTCAGAAATACCGGTACTGGTCATAAAAAAAGATATTCGCGACTTTAAATTCAACAACTTTGTATTTGCTTCTGATTTTTCAAAAGAGACTAAAAAACCTTTCAAAAAAATGATAGAATTCGCCAAAATATTTAATGCAAATTTATACTTAGTCATGATTTGCACACCCAATAGTTTTAAAACCACCAAAATGTCTGAGGAAATAATGAAAAATTTTATTGCCTCATTTGAAATCGAAAATTACTCTACACACATTTACAATGACGTTAATATAGAAAACGGAATCATTAATTTTACCAATAGCATTGATGCCGATCTGATAGGCCTTTGCACACATGGAAGAACTGGATTTGCTCATTTTTTTAATGGAAGCATCAGTGAAGACTTGGTAAACCACACTGTCAAACCAGTGATAACTTTCAAGATTTAATCAATCCAGACGAAAATCAAACTCCAAAAACAATCTATTCAATTCATTGCATAAAAAAACCCCTCAAGAATGAGGGGTTTTACGTTGGTCTACAAGGACTACCCCCCTAACACCTCATCAAACCTCAAAAAGCCCTGTAACCCCAATAAAATCGAAACTTTTTAGACACTATAAAAAATCAACACCTCAAAAAGTTTTGGAAAACATCATTAAATAGCATAGTTTTACTACGTGATTTACTACGTGATAAAATTATAACTGTGAAACAACCTACCCATAATTTCAATTTAGAAGCTCGAAAAACAAAGTCTGGAAAACAATTAATTCTCTTTAATCTATCATACGGCATAAAAAAAAATACCCCAAATTCAAACACTCCAAGATACCAACCTTTTAGAATTTCAACTGAATGGAGTATCAATAAGGAATATTGGATTGATAAACCGACTTATAGAGCAAATCAAACTTATGTTAAAAAATACGGCAAAGACCTAAATAACGTATTGGATAAAATTGAAAGAATATCTTACGAGCAACTTTCATTTTTCAGAAATACATTTGACAAAGACCCGACTAACGAGGAGTTAAAACAATTAGTTTTTGAAAAACTTAATAGAAGAAAAAAAGACAACCAAAACACCAATATAGCTGATTATACCGAAAAATTGATTTCACGAAGAACGAACCTAACAAATACTTCAAGTGAATATTGGGGTGACACGACAGCAAAACAATACCAAGCAATAGTAAACCGTATTAAAAGATACGAGTCAGATAAAAACATCAAATTGACTTTTGGCGAAATAACCGAGGAAATATATTGGGACTACTTTAAAACCATTAACGACTATCAAAAAACTGATAATGGCGAGTACTACACTCAAACGACCGTCAATAAAGAATTTAGGTCACTACGTGCAATTTTCAACTGTGCCAAGGAAGATGGAATTGACATACAAATAGCTTATTCCAAAAAAAACTTAAAAATCCCATCTAGCCCAGCTTCTTATGAAACCTACTTAAGTGAAGAACAGTTAAACACAATTATTAACACCGACACTAGTCACTCAAAAGAATTTGAACACGCTAGAAACTACATTATCCTTTCATCATTCACAGGTTTAAGAATTGGAGATATGATATACCTACACGAGGTAAACCCTGAAACCATAATTCATAAATCTAAAAAGTATAATTGCTTTACAACTAAGATAAGGAAATCACCCGAAAACACACAAGAACTAATTGTAACAATACCAATATTAAAACCCGTTAAAAACCTATTAGAAGCTAACGGTAATAAATTTCCAAAATTCACATCTGAACCAAACATTAGAAAAGTAATAAAGAAATTTTTAAAACACCTCGAATTTAAAGATAAGATAAAAACAAAAACAAAATATTATTTGGTAAATGAAATCAAAATTGAGAACAAGGAACAACATACCTTATTTACACCTCACGACTGCCGTAGAACCTTCATAACAAATATTAAACAGCTAGGCGTACAAAACGATACAATTGAACCTATCACACATCCAAAAATAAAAAACGCATCAGTTCTGGATGGTTATGACAAATCAACACTTGATGACAAAGCAGTTAAATTCCTAAATCAACTGAGCTCAAAAAAATCACCACTTTTCAAATATTAAGTTTTTAATACTCTTTTAAAACAATCTTATTAAAACCAAACATCATTTAGGTTGTGATATTAAAGCCAATTTTTAATTATGTTGTTCCTGCTCCGCAGGATCAACGTAATTAAAAATTATTACCTACTTCAATCTAACTTTTCTTTTAAAAAAAGCCTTAAACTTTCCAAATGAACTGAATCCAAATCCCAATATTTAGGATTATCATAAAAAAAAGTTTTATCATTACTCTCTTTTTTCTTCGAATTATTTGATTCATCAAAAGATTCAAAGTATGCATAAACCCTCGATTTTCTCAAAGGAACTCTAAATTTCGTAGTATCCGTTTCCAATGCCTTTACGCAAGATTCATACTTGTCAAAACAATCGAAAATCTTTAATCTGTCAACATTTGCAATTTGAGACAATAGAGTTTCAAAATCTCCATCATCTTTATTATTTGGAAACAAAAAAAAGTCAATTGCCAATTCTGATTTCTTCAATATAGCCTCCAATTCTGATTTTCTAATTTCAAATCCACCTCCATTATAATCACCATCAGCATCAAAAACTAAAACAACTCTATCTCCACCATCTAAATACTCTCGAATTTTAGGAGCCACCAATGGTGTTTTAGTCCACCCTCCACTATTATCCGTAGTAAAATCTACATTGGAAACATAACCTAATTTTTCAAGATATTTTCTAATAAAAACATCATCTAAACCCTCCGCAAATACTCTTAGCATAATCTATCTTAATTCAATATCTTCATTAATCGCATTACTGAATTGTTCAAAATCATACCCATAAGATTTATGCTCTCCATTTTGAAGCTTCCTAACAGTATAGGTTTTGACAGTATCTTTATAAATTTCATACTCCGCTTCCACAAGACATTCACTTAAGTATTTTATTGTTTCATAATTATGCGTTGTAACAAAAACCTGAACATTACATTGCTTTGAGATATAAAGAACACTTTTCCATAATGACTTTAAAGTTGAATAATGCAAGCCATTATCAATTTCGTCAATTAAAACAATTCCATCTTTTGAATTATGAATAGCTAAAATTATAGCTAAAAGCCTTCGAACCCCATCTCCCAATAAATTTATTGGTATCAACCTATCTAAACCTATATCAGCATATATCATTCGATTATGCCCTAAAGAAATGTTTACAATATTTACATCAACACTCTTCAAAGCATCAACAATACTCATATGCTGTTTAGTTATAATTAAATTTTCCAACTCTTTTTCAAGATTAGAACTCAAATCTAAATATTGAGTAACATAAACCGCTCTGTCATTAATTTTACTCTTCAATATGCCATTCTCAGTGAGAAATTCGCCATTTTGAAAATAAATCTTTGCAACAGCTTTCTTTTCTGGAGAGTGCCTCTCTTTGACAGTTGTTCTAAAAGTCAACTCGTTTATATTTGTTACCGAGGAGAACGAATTATAGTCTAGGTCATTTAGACTTCTATTATTAACATCTTTTGACAAAGTCTGTGTTTTCACATCCTTAGAACCAGGAGAAATAGTTAATTCTCTTTTCTCTTCATTAAAACCAATTGCTTTTATATGTATATCTTCATCATATTTTAACGCATTAAACACTAACCGTAAATCCTCTTGCTCAATAAATTTTAAATTTCTGAACAAGTTAATTCTTAAAATAATTTCTGGACTCAAACTCCCTGTTAAAACAAATAAAGATTCTAATATACTAGTCTTAGATGAATTATTCCTACCAACAATTAGATTAATATTTCGAAAATCCGAAAATTCAATCTTCTTAATCCCCCTAAATCTATTTATTTCTAATTCTTTGTATCGCATTTTAAAGTCATTAATGATTTTGTAAATGTAAATATAAATTTAAAATTACCAATTTAAACCACTATTAATAAAAACAAAACTCATTTTATGCAATTCATTGGAATTGGAATTGATATTGTTTTTAAATCATGCTTTCATTAATAAATAAAAACATAACGTATCAAAACGTAAAGTGTATCAAAATAAATCTAAATCACATTTAAATTGATATAGTTTTCGTGTCAATTTAATTCTTTGATTCTCAAATACGTATATTTTTAGAGCATGCTTCGAAACGACACATTATTTTTAGCTAAATACCTGGTTTTTAGGTGTATAATTTTGCCATCCTAAATATATACACTATATTTGTTCAAGGATAAAAAATATAAGCCATGTCAAAAGTAAAATATATCAGAGTATCGAGCGAGGAACAAAATACAGGTCGTCAAGAAGTAAACGCTAAAGAATTTTCAAAAATTTACATAGATAAAGTTTCTGGGTCGATTAAGTTCATCGATAGAAAAGAAGCATCGAAACTTTTGGCCGACATCGAAACTGGCGTGGTATCTGAAATTCACATTTCATCAATCGACCGCTTGGGCCGTTCTATAATCGACATATTAACAATGGTCGAATTTTTCAATCTAAAATCAATCAAACTATTTGTAGAAAACATCGGGATGTTTTCATTAATCGATAACAAGCCAAATCCGAGCTTTAAAATGATTATAAGTGTTCTTGGTAACGTAGCCGAAATGGAACGCTCTAATATGCTAGAACGCCAACGTCAAGGAATCGAATTAGCTAAGGCCAAAGGTTCTTATACAGGTCGTCTATACGGTTCAAAAATAAGCGATGCAGATTTCCTAACAAAATATAAAGCGGTTGCAAAAGAGCTTAAAAACGGAGAATCTCTTAGACGTGCTTCAAAAATTGGTGGTTGCAGTCTTGGGACAGCACAAAAAATTCAAAGGTTACTAACTAGTATAAATTAAAATGGATCGTGCTACGCACGACCCATTCCAAATTTAATAAAACACTTACGAACACCATCATTGCTTATGGCGATTCTGACACATAAAACACTATTTTTTTAAAAACATTCAATAGTAGTAACGGGCTAGACTAGGTACAAAACGGAACAATACTATTCTGTAAAAATTTAAAATATTCTAAAGCGCATATCCATACCCTTATTATCTATCACAATAAAATCACATATCTGAGGGTGGTAACTAGAATTACTAATATATGTTTTACCAGGACGGAAGGCGGTCATCCTAATTGTTCTATTTTCCTTCTTATTGTTTCGATTTCTTTCTGCAACAGCAATTTCTGTAATTTCTTTTGCATCTCTTTTTTTCGCTCTGGGTCTGTTTCAACTGATAATTGCAACCGAACAACCTTAATTCTATCATCTATCGTCACCACAGTTATAATTTTCATCATTTAATTTATTCGTTAGACATTCGTTTTCAAAGATTTCATGTAGCCTATTTTCTTTTATCAGCATCAAGTATTCTTCGTATAAATGCCAGTCATCGGTTATTGCTAGGTCTTCGTACATTCTTAGCACGTAATTTACAAGTAACTGTTTTAGTATTGGATTATAATCCAAATTTTTTAATTTCTCCATTTTTTCTAATTTTTTAATGTTTTAATTTGACTTCCGTCCTTCGTTATATAATGTATCCAAATTTCCAAATCAAATATTGGGCTTTGGTGATAGCTTGCCTGTGCAAACCCCAATTTAATAAATTGGAGAAGCTTCTTTTTATTACTACACTTTACATAACAATGTAAATGATTTCGATTATTTGCTTTTTTTTGCTCAACAACATAGTTGATTTCAAGCTTGCTACTATTCATTTGCTTATATACAAACATCATAATCTCATCTATATCGCTCTCCGAATAGTTACTACATGGGTCTACACTTAGAGCATAGTAATTATCCCTTCTTATTCTTTGAGGCTTAAAACTACTTAACAACAAGTTATGTACTCTCCAGTGCCCTGTTGCCGCACACATATGCAATTGCGTAATACTTACTGTACCATTTAAAGCCTTAATTATTCTTCTAACATTTCTTGCCGACTGCAAGGTTAATTCACTAATATCTTTTACAGATAGATACTCTTTTTCATTCATATTCTTAAATTGTTTATACTACTAATCTCTTAGGAACTGTACTTGAGTCCTTGATAGATTACTTATTTTATAATAAATATCACGGCTTTAGGAAAAAGTCCTCTGGCCGTAAAATTTATTGTTACTATTAAAATCAATCAGATTCCAATAGTCAAAAAAAAAAAATGGGTATAGGCACGAACACAACCAACAATGTATTATGGTTATAGTTTGCCAGACAGATAAAAGATTACATTACTCTCATTATCTTTTTATTTGAAGCCGATTTAGTGAAGCCAAAACGTTTTTTAAGTAATAACGTTTTCTGTTACCAATCCGAAAATCAATAACAACTCTTCTATCTCTTTCCATTTCAAGTAGCGTGTTTTCGCAAATCGATAACATTGCCATCACATCTCTTGAATTAAGAATTTCCTTATTCATTGAAAAAACAGGTGTTTTTTTAGAGTTCTTTATGCTCAAGGCAACCACAAAAATTTTAATTATCGATTCGAACTCCCCAAAACCGTTAAAATATCTGCTTTTTACAAAAATACTTCACAAATATTAAAGTTTCAACTAAATATTTATTAGTAGTAAATAAAAAATTACTACGTGATTTACTACGCCCCAAAAAAGAAAACCCCGTAAACGTAATGTTTACGGGGTTTTTCATAAATACTTGTTGGTCTACAAGGACTCGAACCTTGAAAGACTGCACCAAAAACAGTTGTGTTACCATTACACCATAGACCAGCATTGCTGCTAAGCGAGTGCAAATTTAAAATAAATTTTAGTTTGTACAAATTTATTTTGCCTTTTTATGAAAAAAAATTTGCTAAAAATTCAAAACAACTTGAAAAAATTACAAAAAACCTTAACAATCAATGTGTTATTGAAATGTAATACTTTTCCAGAAAATATTGTTAATGCTATCAAGGTTAAACAAAAAAACATTTTCTTTGTAATTCAAAATTAAATTAAATTTTAGTACATGGATAAAGCAGCATTCAATTTCAATAAATGGAATACAATTATTGGTTGGTTTACATTTGGAATAGCATTATTAACATACACTTTAACTGTTGAACCCACCATGAGTTTTTGGGATTGTGGCGAATACATTGCTACAGCAGCAAAACTTGAAGTAGGCCACCCTCCCGGAGCTCCATTATACCAAATGATTGGTGCGTTTTTCGCCATGTTTGCTTCAGATAACACAAAAATTGCCTTAATGGTAAACATGATGTCTGTATTTTCCAGTGCTTTTACTATTTTATTCTTATTTTGGTCTTCATCGATAATCTTGAAAAAATTAGTTTCTAGATTTTCAGACCCGAATAAAAACAATGACATTGTTATTCTTGGAAGTTCATTCGTAGGAGCCTTGGCCTATACTTTTTCAGATAGTTTTTGGTTCAATGCTGTAGAAGCCGAAGTATATGCTATGGCATCTTTATTCATTGCCTTATTATTTTGGTTGGGTTTACGCTGGGAACAAGACATGGACAAGCCTAGAGGAAATAAATGGCTTTTAATCATATCTCTTGTTGTCGGGCTTTCTTTTGGAGTCCATTTCATGGCATTATTAACAATTCCCGCAATAGGTTTCCTTTATTTTTTCAAAAACTACAAAGTAGTCACCCTTAAAAATTTCATCATTGCAAATGTTGTTGTAATCGCTATTTTATTATTTATTTTCAAATTACTTCTTCCTCTGACTATGGGATTCTTTGGTAAAACCGAAGTTTTCATGGTTAACAGCTTAGGATTACCTTTTGACTCAGGAACTATATTTGTTGCTTTAATCTTAATTGCTTTCTTTTACTTTGGACTAAAATACACCAAACAAAAAGGTTTCGCATTCTACAATACTATAATCCTTTGTATATTATTTATTTTAATTGGTTTCTCTACATGGATGATGTTACCCATCAGAGCAAATGCCAATACCGTAATCAACGAAAATAAGCCTTCGGATGCTGCCGAAGTTCTTGCCTACTACAATAGAGAACAATATGGTGTAAATCCTTTGTTTTACGGCCCTCAATACACAGAAGCCTTTGCTGGTTTAGACAAGGACAATCCTTATCTGGATAAAGCACCCAATTACGAAAGAGATTATAAGACCGGAAAATATATTATTACAAATAATTTCAAAAATGCCGAGCAAAATTCAGACAACAATCAAAAAACTATTTTGCCAAGAATGTGGAGCGGTGAGCACATCGAAAACTACATGAATTTTACAAATCCACCTCAATTTAGATTAAATCCTGATTATCCATATGAGGATGATTTAGCCAAATACGGTATCGATCCAAGTCAGTTGAGTGAAGAAGATTACAACAAAGCGATTGCTCAACTAAAAAACGAAACCGAAAAAATTGTTACCGAATTCAGGCAAGCTTACGCTCAAAAACAAATTGACAACGAAGGTTATGTAACGTTCTTGAAAAGCTATGGTGATTATTTAATTGTAGAAAAACCTACAACTGCTGATAATTTAGGATTCATGGTTGAATACCAATTTGGTTATATGTATTGGAGATACTTGATGTGGAATTTTGTTGGAAGACAAAACGACATTCAAGGAAAATACGACTATCTGGATGGGAACTGGCTTAGTGGTATCTCATTTATAGATGAATTACACTTAGGAAGTCAAGACAATCTTCCTTCGGATGTATTGAACAACAAAGGACGAAATGTGTATTTCTTTCTGCCATTTATCCTTGGCCTAATCGGCTTAATGTATCATGCCAATAAAGATTTAAAAAATTTCTATGTATTACTCGCCTTATTCCTTTTTACCGGAATAGCATTAAAAATCTACTTGAATGAAAGGCCTTTCGAACCTAGAGAAAGAGATTATGCCTTAGTAGGTTCCTTTTATGTATTTGCCATTTGGATAGGCTTTGGCGTTTATGCATTATACGAAAGTGCCCAGAAATATTTAACCCCAAAACTGGCTGGTCCAATTATTATTGCAGCAAGTTTATTGGCAGCTCCAGTTCTTATGGCTTCTCAAAACTGGGATGATCACGACCGTTCCGGTAAATATACTGCTGTTGCAATGGCAAAAGCATATTTGGAATCATGCGACCCAGACGCCATTTTATTCACAATTGGTGATAATGATACGTTCCCTCTTTGGTACGCCCAAGAGATTGAAAAAGTGAGAACGGATATCAAAATTGTAAACACAAGCCTTTTCATGACTGATTGGTATATCGATCAGATGAAAACTAAAACATACGAATCAGATGCTCTTCCTATTTCATTTACACACGATGAATATGTAGGGGATAAACTGGATTATGTAGCTCACATTCCAAAAATTGAAAGCCGTTGGGACATAAAAGACTTTATCAATTTTATCAAAAATCCAAAATCAACTGTAGATATGCAAAACGGACAAACAATCCATTTTTATCCTACAAATAAGATCCGAATTCCTGTTGACAAAAATATAATCATAAAAAACAAAGTGGTTAATCCTAAGCACAATGATTCTATTGTTCCTTACATTGACTTGGATATAAAAGGAAATGCATTGTACAAAAACAGATTGATGATGCTTGATATTGTTGCTAATAACAATTGGAAAAGACCAATCTATTTTAGCGGTGGCGCATTTGACAACGAAGATTATATCTGGATGAAAGAGTACCTTCAATTAGAAGGAATGGTATACAAACTTGTTCCAATAAAAACCGCTTTGTCAAAAGATGCAAGTCCACTTGATATGGGGCAAATCGATTCTGATAAAATGTATGCTAAAGTTATGAAATGGGATTGGGGCAATGGCGAAAGTCCAAAAATTTACCATGATCCTGAAACTCGCAGAAATAGTATAACGTACAGAACCAACCTTTCCAGATTAATGAATCAATTAATTGTTGAAGGACAAAAAGATAAAGCAAAGAATATTATCGATTTGGCGATGACAAAAATGCCATTGGAATATTTTGACTATTACTCTTTAGTAGAACCTTTTGCTGGCGGATATTACAAAATTGATGAGAAATTAAAAGCACAACAATTGCTGAGCAAATTGATCTTAAAATACAGAGAAAACCTTAATTATTATGGCAATCTAAAATCTTCTGAGCAAACTAGTATTGCCATTCCTATCATCACAGATATTGAGCGATACAGAAGCCTTTTAAGCGTAATGAAAGAAAATGGTGACTTAGATTTCTACAACAAAAATAAAATTGTATTCAATACTTATATTAAAATGTTTGACCGCTTTGGACGCGAAAAAGAATAATTTTAAATAGAAAACTCTAATTAGAAAAGGTAGCGATGTTGAAAAATGTCGCTACTTTTTTTTAATTTTAAAACTAAAAAATGAAACTGTACTGGATAAAAACAAGTCGGATTATAAAAAAGATTTTCTCAAATTATACTTGGGATGTTTCCAATACGGGAAACAGTAAGACAGTCTACCTCACATTTGACGATGGGCCTATTCCAGAAGTTACAGAATGGGTTTTGGATGAATTAAAAAAACACAATGTAAAAGCTACTTTTTTTTGCATTGGAGATAATATTGATAAAAACCCTGAAATATTCAAAAAGGTGATTAGCGAAGGTCATCGCATAGGAAACCACACTTTTAATCATTTGAACGGATGGAAAACATCAACCGAAGTTTACATTGAAAACACTAGACTATGCGAAGAAGCGATTCAAAAAAATAGTCCTTCTAATCTAAAATATAAACTGTTTCGTCCACCATATGGCAAGATAAAAGCATCTCAATCTAGAAAAATCAGGAAACTGGGTTATAAAATAATTATGTGGGACGTCCTCAGTGCTGATTTTGACCAAACTTTAACGCAAGAACAATGTTTAAAAAATGCAACATCAAATCTAAGACCAGGAAGCATTATTGTTTTCCACGACAGTATAAAAGCCTTTAAAAACTTAGAATACGTATTGCCTAAAACATTAGCTTATTTAAAAGAAAACAATTTTAATTGTGAGGTGTTGTAATGAGATGCGTTACAATTGTTCTTGAACAATACTAATAATAGTGTTCGCATCTAATTCTCCGGATTGTCTCCAAATCATTTGACCTTGTTTATAAATCATCAACGTAGGCAAGCCTTTAATGCGTAAAGCATCGGCTAATTCTTGATTTTTATCCACATCAATCTTTATGACTTTTGCTTTATCACCAAGAGCGGCTGCTACATCTCTAATTACAGGATGCATTGAAACTGAGGGCTCATTCCATTCTGTGTAAAAGTCTATTAACACCGGTACTTGAGCGTTTATAAGTTCTCCAAATTTTGACATAAAACCAAAAATTTAATTTTTTAAATTCACTAAAAAGAGATGTTTATTTTACAAATGTAGTATTTTAAACGAATTATGCCACATTAACACCTTTTTTTAGTTCGATGACCGTTATTTCAGGCATGATTCCCACTCTGCCAGGATAGGCATGAAAACCAAAACCTCTATTTACATAAACGTATCGTCCGACGTTTTCATATAATCCCGCCCATTGTTTGTATACATATTGTGCCAAACTCCATTTAAAATAACCCGGTATTTCGATTCCAAACTGCATTCCGTGTGTATGACCGGAAAGTGTAAGGTGAAAATTTTTCTCATGATGTTGCACTTCATGTTCCCAATGCGAAGGGTCATGACTCATCAAAATTTTAAAATCTTCTTTATTTACATGTTGGGAAGCTTTGTTGATATCACCCGCTTTTTTGAAATTATGTCCCCAGTTTTCTACGCCAACTAATGCAATTTTCTCATCTCCTTTTTCAATAAAAGTATGTTCGTTTAGCATTAATTTAAAACCAATTTGTCCGTATAAATCTTTAATGGCTTTAAAATTATCTTCTTTTGCCGCCTCTGATGGCCAAGTTACATATTCTCCATAATCGTGATTTCCTAAAACTGAATATTTACCATATTCATGTTTTTTAATCCTATTAAAGGTTTCTATCCACGGATGCATTTCTTTGGCATCAGTATTCACAATATCTCCGGTAAACAAAATCATATCTGAATTTTGCTCGTTGACTAAATCTATTGCATAATTAATTTTCTCTGGATTATCAAAACTTCCACTGTGAACATCTGATATTTGAGTAATCGTAAAACCATCAAAAGCATCTGGTAAATCAGGAAAAAATATACGTTGCTTGATGACTTTATAATTGTATTTACCTATAGTCACCCCATATATTAAAGACAAAAAAGGAACCGCTGCTAATCCTAATCCTATTTGACTGACAAACTTTCTTCTTGAATTCAGAAAGTCTGTATTTTTATCATAATTGACAAAATAGTTAACAGTTCCGGCACCTAATCTAAAGATGTCTTCTCCCATTAATATCAATGTCAAAATTAATTTTGGAACATAAACAATAAGCAACAAACCCATGATAACCATCATTTGTTTGGTCTGACCTACGCTTCGGTCAAATTGCATCAAAGAATAAACAATATATACTAAAACTAATATGCTTATAATCTGAATTGAAAACAATATTGGCTTTGATTTTATTAAAGTTTTTAATACTTGAAAAGTATAAAGCTCAATAACAAGAAGCATTAAGCACAAGAATACGATACGAAAGATCATTTTAAAAAAATTTTTAACAAAATAACAAAACAATTAACCAAAATGGTTTTTTATTAATTAAAATTTAACTGTTGATTAAACTTAAATAGACTCCTGCGATTTAGGAATATGGAATACAAATAAAAACCGCATTATTTAGGTTTAAAATAATGCGGTTTTTAGATTATATAAGCTTTTACTATTTTACAACTAATGCCATATTTGGAGTTATGATACTATCATTATTATTAGTTGATGAATACCTTTGCGCAAAAACCTCTATATAATCAGAATTTGACAACTCGACTAATGCATTTAATGGTAATACTAAAATATCATTTACAGCTGCTCCACGACCATAGATTTTATACTGCGAAATAGGTGTACCATTCTTAGAAATATAAATTATATAAGTACCTATTGCTGGAACTTGAAACGAAATAGAACCCGTAACTTGGAAAAAACGTTTCTTTTTACCTAAATATATAAGTTTATTACTAACTCCCCCGGTAGAAAATCTAAATAAATTTGATGAGGCAGAGACACCCGCAACCTTTATAATAGAAGTTGGATTTGATCCAGAGAAACCCGTAGAAGCACCAGAACCTACAGCATAATCCACTGAAAATTCACCCACTGCTGATGCATCAATTTCAGTTGGAATTCCTGCACAACGAACATTCCAATTATTATCAAAATTATATCCTGAATAAATTGCAGGACTATATCCGTTTACATATTTTCCTGTTGTTACTGTTCCTGTAAAAACAACCGTTTCCATAACGGCATCTCCCGTTATTGTTGGATTAGAAGACACATCAAAACCAACGGCTGCTCCAGAAACCTCGCTAAAACCTCCTTGCTTTTGCACTAAACCAAATGTTCCTTGCAATTTTTCATAAGTCCCCCCATTATTACTAAACCACGCTGCATTACTTATCAATAATTTACCGATAGAATCATAAACAATACCAGTAATATTTCCAACATATTGAACTATACTGACAAAAACTAATCCAAAACCAGTTATAGAACCTACACTGGAAGAACCTGCAATTATTGTATCTCTAATAATTATATTTTGCGCTGCTGTTCCACTCAAGTTAAAAACTTTTCCTCCCCCTGTAACCTGAATGGTAACATTTCTAATACTTCCCCCTGTTGCACCATCAAACAGATTTCCAGATGTTCTAACTAATTTATCCTCATTAGCATCCTGACCTGAAATATAGGCATTGTTTAAATCAATTGGTAAATCAAAAATTATGGTTCCATTTATTTCATAATAAGTGTTAACATCCAAAACATACTTTGTATTACCTCCCGCAGCCTTCTCTGTCGCTAAAACTGTCGCTAAAACATCTGTAGATTTTATACGTTTAAACTTTAATCTGCCTGTTGTACCACTATTCATTACATTCCATGATGTTAAAGTTGAATTGTAATGATAAAAAGATTTTAGATCTGTATCATAAACCATTAAACCATCAGCAGGAGAAGCAATAGCAGCTCTTTGTGCAGTTGTCATTCTGGGAGTTAACATCCCTTGGGTTGTTGATGAAACATCCAATACAGAACTTGCATGTGGTGTAATCGTTCCTATACCTACTTGTGCAAACACATTTGTTGTTATTATCATGAAAAATAACACACAGGATTGTAATACCTTTTTTGAAAAATAATTTTTTCTCATAATATAACGAATTAAAGATTTAATATAAATAGCCTCACTAGGCTTAAAACTTCGTGTGTAAATTTACACAAAACAACGTTTAAATACATAAAAAATCGATTAAAAGCATGTTTTTATTAAATGTATATTTATATTCTTACAATTTAATTATTTAAAAATAATTATCCGTAACAGATTAACAACAATTTTCTTTCAAATCATTATTCGCAATGTTTCTCCAAATAAAGAATTGATTACTTAATTTTAAAGACGAAATTTTCAGAAAACAAAAAAATGGGCTTTAGTAACAATCATAATAAATATTTCAAACCTTCACTCCTTTATCTCACAAGTTTTGTACTTTTGAAAACTTTACAAAATCACAATTATGTCACAACAAAAACGCCTTTTCCTTCTTGATGCTTATGCCTTAATTTTTCGTGGTTATTATGCTTTCATAAAAAACCCAAGAATCAACTCTAAAGGGATGGACACATCAGCCATTATGGGATTTATGAACTCCCTGATGGATGTAATAAAAAGAGAAAAACCAGATCATTTAGCAGTTGCTTTTGACAATGGCGGAAGTCAATTAAGAAATGATATATTTCCAGAATACAAAGCGCATCGTGATGCAACCCCCGAAGCTATTAAAATTGCTATTCCATATATCCAAGATTTACTGAAAGCCATGCATATTCCTATTATAGAGGTAAAAGGATATGAAGCTGATGATTTAATTGGTACAATTGCTAAACAAGCCGAAAAACAAAACTACAAAGTCTTTATGGTTACTCCTGACAAGGATTTTGCACAGCTCGTTTCTGAAAATATATTCATGTATAAACCTGCCCGAATGGGGAACGGAATAGAAATTTGGGGAATTCCAGAGGTTTTGGCAAAATTTGAAATCGAAAGACCAGACCAAGTAATTGACTTTCTTGGAATGATGGGTGACGCTGCCGATAATATTCCAGGACTTCCTGGTGTAGGCGAAGTAACGGCTAAGAAACTGTTGAAGGAATTTGGAACCATGGAAAATCTTTTGGCAAATACTGACAAGCTAAAGGGAAAAATGAAAGAAAACATTGAAGCCAATAAAGAAAAAGGGCTATTATCCAAAACTTTGGCTACAATTTTACTGGACTGCCCCGTTATTTTTGATGAAACGGATTATGAATTATCAACTCCGGATGTCGAAAAAACAGATGCGCTTTTCAATGAATTAGAGTTTAGACGAATGGCGGAGCAATTTGACGCTATATTTAAAAAAGGCGGAACTGCAACCACTAACACTAATCCTGTTGACGAAACCAAACTATACAAAAAACCACAACCAAAAAACGAAGACCAATTCGATCTTTTTGGAAGTGCCATTCAAGATGATTTTTCAGAAGAAACCCGTCATCAATATTATAGTTCACTAGAAAACACAGCGCATTCCTATCAGATAATTCAAGGTGATTTAGGAATGAAATTGCTGTTGCAAAATTTACAAAAACAATCTTCAGTGTGTTTTGACACAGAAACAACTGGACTAGATGCTTTGCACGCCGAATTAGTTGGAATCTCATTTTCGTATGAAAAAGGAAAAGGCTTCTATGTTCCTTTTCCAGAAAACCAACAGGAAGCACAAACTTTAATCGAGAAATTCATTCCTTTTTTCGAAAATGAAAACGTCGAGAAAATTGGCCAAAATTTAAAATATGATTTAAAGATTCTTTCTAATTACAATGTTACCGTGAAAGGAAAATTATTCGATACGATGATTGCACATTACCTGATTAATCCGGATATGCGTCATAATATGGATATTTTGGCAGAAACTTATTTGAAATATTCACCTCAATCCATTGAAACGTTAATTGGTAAAAAAGGAAAAAACCAAAAATCAATGCGCGACGTTGTATTGGAAGAAATCAAAGAATATGCCGTTGAAGATGCTGATGTTACCTTGCAACTCAAGGAAATATTTACTTTAGAATTGGATAAAACCGGAACCAAAAAACTTTTTGAGGAAATCGAAATTCCATTAGTAAAAGTTCTGGCTGATATGGAAAAAGAAGGGATTCGTGTTGATGTAGATTTCTTGAAATCACTTTCAAAAACATTAGACGATGACATTAAAATATTAGAAGCAAATATTTTTGAAACTGCAGGAGAAAAATTTAATCTGGCTTCTCCAAAGCAATTAGGCGATGTTTTATTCGATAAATTAAAAATTGGAGGTGTAAAACAAAAGAAAACCAAAACCGGTCAATATGCAACCGGAGAGGAAATCTTGAGTTATTTGGCTGCCGAAAACCCAATTGTAAAAGACATTCTGGATTGGCGACAATTAGTAAAATTACAAAATACTTATGTCGAGGCTTTGCCAAACCAAGTAGATAAAATCACGCAGCGCATCCACACCGATTATATGCAAACCGTTGCCGCAACAGGCCGTTTGAGTTCAAATAATCCGAACTTGCAAAACATTCCCATTCGTACGGAACGAGGAAGACAGATTAGAAAAGCATTCGTGGCTCGAGATGAAAATTACACCTTGGTTTCTGCGGATTATTCCCAAATAGAATTGCGAGTAATTGCGGCATTGAGTGGTGAAGAAAATATGATTAAAGCATTCCAAAACCACGAAGACATTCACAAATCTACTGCTTCAAAAGTATTTAATGTTCCGCTCGAAGAAGTAACTCGCGAACAACGAAGTCACGCCAAAACGGTAAATTTTGGAATTATATATGGGGTTTCAGCTTTTGGATTGAGCAATCAAACTAACTTATCTCGAAAAGAGAGCGCTGATTTAATTGAGGCCTATTACCAAACCTATCCAAGATTAAAATCCTACATTCAAGAACAAATAGATTTTGCGAGAGACAATGGTTATGTGCAAACCATCCTAGGACGTCGTCGTTATTTGAAAGATATCAATTCGCAAAACGCCATTGTTCGCGGTGGTGCAGAACGAAATGCGGTAAATGCACCAATTCAAGGAAGTGCTGCAGATATTATCAAAATTGCAATGATCAATATTCATGAAAAACTAACATCCGAAAATTGGAAAAGCAAAATGTTATTACAAGTTCATGATGAGCTTGTGTTTGACGTACACAATTCGGAACTCGAAAAAATCCAACCAATGATAAAACACGAAATGGAACATGCTATCAAGTTAGAAGTTCCCTTAGATGTTGATTTAGGGTTAGGAAAAGATTGGCTGGAAGCACATTAAATATCTTCCATCATACTCATAAAAAAAATCTCTAATCATTTAAAACGATTAGAGATTTTTTTTAGACCTATTATTAAATGAGTTTCTACAATTTCCTTGTTGACTCTCTTTCTTTCAATTTTGTTTTGATTACGACCGTTTCATAAGGCAGATCTTCTTCTTTGGATTCTAACCTGTCAATAAGCAATTTAGCGGCCACCTCACCTATTTCGATTCCGTGCTGACTCACCGTTGTTAAACTTGGAGACAATCTTCTGGAAGCCAGAATACCATCGGCAAAACCAATGATAGAAATTTCTTCCGGTACTTTATATCCTTTTTTAAGCGCAATACGCAAAGCTGCTACTGAGTCATTTTCTTCAAGAGCAAAGATTCCATCAATTTTATTTTCAAAAACTTTTTCGATTTTATCCTTTAAATCATCTTCAGAATCCGTTCTTAAAATGATATCGTTGTTTACAGCAATATTATTATTTTCCAATGCTTTCAAATATCCATCGGCTCTTAATTTACCAACACTTAAATTGTCAATAGAGGACAACAAGGCAATATTCTTGCATCCTATATCAATTAAATGTTGTGTTGAATTTAAAGCGGAGTCAAAATCATTAACAATTACTTTGTCACAATCTACGCCATCGGCAATTCGATCAAACATAACAATAGGAGTTCCATCATTAATAATGGCAGAGAAATGGTCGTAATCCTGATTTTTTTGTGCTTCTTCAGAAACCGAAACAATAAATCCATCGATAGTTCCATTGCTTAGCATTTCCAGCGTATGAGCTTCTTTTTCTGATGATTCGTTAGAAATACACATAATAACGTTATACCCTTTTTCGTCTGCAACTTTTTCTATACCACTAAATACTTTGGCAAAAAAAGAATTTAAAATATTTGGGATAATAACACCAATGGTTTTTGTTTTTCTGTTTTTAAGATTCAGACCAATGACATTAGGTTTGTAATTTTTAAGCTTCGCATATTCTTTAATCTTAATCTTCGTCTGCTCGCTAATCTCCGGGCTATCGTTCAACGCTTTAGAAACTGTAGAAACAGAAACATTCAGTTCTTTAGCGATTTGTTTTAAAGTTGCTTTAGCTTTCATAAGAGATATATTTGACGTAATTTATATGATAAAAACAGTTACAAGATATGAATAATTAAAATATTAACTGTTTAAATGTCAAAAATAGCCAATAAAATGTAAAATTTGCTTCCAAATATTAGAAATATACAATAAAATTAAATAAAAACAGCAGCGCCTTGAATTCAACTCATCAACAAGTACGAAACACAAATTCAATCTTAGAATATTATTTTAAATATACATTTGATTATCAGAGTAAAAACAAGAAAAAAATATTCATTTAAGGTATTTGTATTTAAAATAATTAATTGTACTTTTGCAACCCCTTTATTGGGGATGGAATGTTTAATTAAAAATATATTATGGACGCATTAAGCTACAAGACACAATCAGCAAGCAAAGCCACCGTTACTAAAGAGTGGATTGTTGTAGATGCTGATGGTCACAACTTAGGTCGTCTTGCTTCAAAAGTCGCTATGATTTTGAGAGGTAAGTACAAGCCAAGTTACACACCACACGTGGACTGCGGTGATAACGTAATCGTTATCAACTCAGAAAAAATTAACCTTACAGGTAACAAAATGGATGAAAAAACATACATCCGTCACACAGGTTATCCAGGAGGTCAAAGAACTTTAACTGCTAAAGTATTGCAATCAAAAAACCCTGCATTACTAGTTGAAAAAGCAATAAAAGGAATGTTACCTAAGAATAAATTAGGTGCTGAACTTTTTAGAAATTTAAATGTTGTTGTAGGATCTGAGCACAAACAAGGCGCTCAAAAACCTAAAACAGTTAACCTTAACGATCTTAAGTAATGGGAGTTATTCACAAAATCGGTAGAAGAAAAACCGCTGTTGCACGTGTTTATGTTTCAGAAGGAACAGGAGTAATCACTGTAAACAAAAAAGCATTCGAAACGTACTTCCCAACTGCAACTTTACAGTACAAAGTATTACAGCCTATGTCTATGACAGAAAATGTAAGCAACTTTGACGTAAAAGTTAACGTTTACGGAGGTGGTTCAACTGGTCAAGCAGAAGCTGTAAGAATGGCATTGGCACGCGTTATGTGTGAAGTAAATGCTGAAAACAGAGCTATCTTGAAACCAGAAGGTTTATTAACAAGAGATCCAAGAATGGTTGAACGTAAGAAATTCGGTCAGAAGAAAGCTCGTAAGAGATTCCAATTCTCTAAACGTTAATATTACCTGTCTTGTTCAAATGGGACAAGACATCGTTCATTTATTATTGAATTTAAAAAAACAGTTGTTGTTGCTCTCCTACTGAGGTAGGAAATAGTTTAGCATCTAAATGTATAAAGCCGAGAAATCGCCATTTATTCATTGCTAATCAACAGAACGTAAACTAGAACAAAATGGCAAACAAAGTAGAAGTAAAAGAATTACTAGAAGCAGGTGTTCACTTCGGACACATGACTAGAAAGTGGGATCCAAACATGGCTCCTTACATTTATATGGAGCGTAATGGTATTCACATTATCAATCTATATAAAACTGCAGCAAAAATTGAAGAAGCTAATGACGCTTTGAAAAAAATCGCTGCATCAGGTAGAAAAATATTATTCGTTGCTACCAAAAAACAAGCAAAAGACATCGTTGCTGAAAAAGCAAAAGCTGCAAACATGCCTTACATCACTGAAAGATGGCCTGGTGGAATGCTAACTAACTTCGTAACTATCCGTAAAGCTGTTAAAAAAATGGCTACTATTGATAAAATGAAGAAAGATGGTACATTCATGACTCTTTCTAAAAAAGAGCGTTTGCAAGTTGATCGTCTTCGTGCTAAATTAGAGAAAAACTTAGGTTCAATCGCTGACATGTCAAGACTACCAGCTGCATTGTTCGTAGTTGATATCAAAGCGGAACATATCGCAATAAAAGAAGCTCAAAAATTAAACATTCCAGTTTTTGCAATGGTTGATACAAATTCTGATCCTCGTGAAGTAGAATATGTAATTCCTGCAAATGATGATGCTTCTAAATCAATTGATAAAATTTTATCTTTAGTTACTGCTGCAATTGTTGAAGGACTTTCTGATAGAGGTTCTGACAAAGAAGGTGAAGCTACTGCTGAAGTTGTTGCTCCTGCTGCTGAAGCTGTAGAAGTAGCCCCTGCTGTAGAAGCTACTGCTCCAACTGCAACTGAAGAATAAATAAACATTTAATTCCAAGTTTTAAATTCCTCTCCAAAAATAATTAGAAACAATATGTTGATAATTTAATAAAATTGGAAATTGGATTTAACACTTGGAATTTTTTACTTTTAACCTTAAAAAATAATACAACATGGCAACAATTACTGCTGCAGACGTTAATAAATTAAGACAAACTACAGGTGCCGGAATGATGGACTGTAAAAAAGCTTTAGTTGAAGCTGAAGGAGATTTTGACAAAGCTATTCAAAACCTTAGAGAAAAAGGACAAAAAGTAGCTGCTAACCGTTCTGACCGTGAATCGTCTGAAGGAGCTGCTGTATCTTTTATTAATGCTGATAAAACTAAAGGAGCTATCATCACTTTAAACTGCGAAACAGATTTCGTGGGTAAAAATGAATCTTTCGTAACTTTAGCTAAAGAATTAGTTGAAAAAGCGATTAACTTCTCCTCTAAAGAAGAATTCTTAGCGTCAGATTTCAACGGAATGACTGTTGCTGAGAAATTGATCGAGCAAACTGGTGTTATCGGTGAAAAAATCGAAATCGGTGGTTTTGAAATTTTAGAGGGTGCTTTCGTTGGATCTTATGTTCACGTTAACAAAATTGCTGCTTTAACTGCAATATCTGCACCAATTGCTAATGGTGACGTTTTAACTAAAGACATCTCTATGCAAGTGGCTTCTATGGGAGCTGATACATTATCTTATAAAGATTTTGACCCATCTTTCGTTGATTCTGAACTTGCTGCTCGTATTGCTATCATCGAAAAAGAAAATGAAGAAGCAAAACGTTTAGGAAAAACATTGAAAAATGTTCCTAAATACATTTCTTTCTCTCAATTAACTGAAGAAGTTTTAAAACAAGCTGAAGAGGATGCTAAGGCTGAATTAAAAGCTGAAGGTAAACCAGAACAAATTTGGGATAAAATTATCCCTGGAAAAGTTCAACGTTTCATCTCTGACAATACTACTTTAGATCAAGAGAAAGCCTTATTAGATCAAAACTTCATCAAAGATGACAGTAAAAAAGTTAGCGATTATGTTAAAGGATTCAACGTTGAGATTACAGGTTTCAAAAGAGTTACTTTAGGATAATTTGATTTTAAAATTAAGATTAACGATTTCAATTTTTTTTTGATTTCGTATTATAAATAACCCCAACTTGTTTTATAATGAGTTGGGGTTTATTGCTTAAAAAAAACTGAATTATAGTTTTTTGGCATGAAACTTATTATTTAACTTGATGTAAGGCAAATTAAGTAATTAATATTTAATAATCATCAAACTTTCTAATAAAATATCTTTTTTCGCTATGATCATAAAATCCATAATAGGTAATGGTATCTATTTTAAACAAAATTGAACCATTTTCATTGTCACTTAGTTTCAAATAAGAACGTAATTTTTCAGCTCCAATCTTTTTATTACTTGCCGTTTGAACATAATTGAAATTAGTATCTATTGAATAGTTAAAATAATATCTTCCGTTATTTAAAAAAGATCTGACATTTTTATTAGAATTACTTGAGTTATCAATAATAGCGCCTATCAGTGCACCAACAAAGCCTCCTGCACCACCAATTGTAGCGTAACTGTTTTCTCTTTTTTCTTCAGGTAACACTAAAGCAACCGCTCTTCCAAAAGAAATTAAAAAATTATTATTATCCTTGTAACAAGAAATCCCAGCCTCACCGTTAGCCATAGACTTCAAAAAAACATCTCTTTTCTTTGTAATATTTGGAGCATCAATTTCATGTTCTTTAATAAACTCAACATTGTCAAAATCAGAAGTAAAACTACTAAATTCTTTAATTAAGTTATTGTCTAAATCTTTTATTGTGACAACTAAATCAGATTTATTAAAAGCAATTTGAAACAATTTCCCTTCTTGCAAAAAAGAATTACTTTTCAAATCAATGTCATTATAAGGAATTTGACTTGTTTTAGTGATATTCTTCTCTGTTATTGAGTTCTTAATTAAATCAAAAACAATAACCTTTGTATATAAATTATTAGAATCAAAAGATAAAATGAATTGATTATTATAAAAATATGCTTTATTCATTTTTGAACTTTCAGTATAAAAACAATAGGAATTTATATTTATTTTCAATGCATTCATATTTATATTTTCATTATTTACACTAACATTCATCAATAAATCATTTGAATTTTGATCTAAACTTGACTCAAGATATAGTTCATTTAATTCTTTATTTTCATTAATTATTGTCAACTTAACTTTATTAGAAGATTTATTAGTTGAGAGGACATAAAATTTTTCATTTTCAGAAAAATACTGCAGTATTTTATCTTCACTTGTAATAAAATTAAATATCTTAAAATCAACATTTCTTTTTTGGAAATCAAATGAAAGACAAAAAATACTTTTAAAACTATCATCCCCAAAGAAAAGTAAAGATTCATTTTCAGTATTAATATTTCCAAGAATATTTTTATTTGACTGACTTGGCTTATTTGTAGAAATAGAATCTTTAAATTGCATAGAACTACTCAATCTATTCGCAATAATTCTATCGTTATTTACAAAGTACAAAGTAGATTCATTATTTTTTTTATTTAATGAGTGAAATGCTAAAATTTCTTTGTTTTTTAAATCATTAGAAAACATTCCTGCAAAATTCTGTGAAAATGATGCAAATGAAGTTAACACTAAGAGCAAGAATAAATTATTTTTCATATTTTAATAGTTTAAAGAGTGCGTTAAAAAACTAACAACAACTTCAAAACAAAACTAACAAAACAATTCATAAAAAAAATAATAAAAAAATATAATTCAATTCTGATTAAAAAAATGCTTTGCTATTTATAAAAATTTATTTCTTTTTTCAAAAAAAGAGTAACTTTGAAATAAATCTCAAATTGCTTATGTTTAAAACAAAAAAAGAGTTGGTCTTTGTCATACTAGCTGGACTATTTATAACCAATGCTGTTACGGCAGAGTTAATAGGAGGAAAACTAATACAGATTGGTCCGTTTGTAATGAGTATCGGTATTTTACCTTGGCCCATTGTTTTCCTGACTACCGATTTAATCAATGAATATTTCGGAGAAAAAGGAGTGAAAAAATTGTCTTTAATCACAGCCGGTTTAATAGCTTATGCTTTTATCCTCTTATTTTTAGCCATAAGCATTCCTGCAGCAAAAGGAATTAGCCCGGTAAATGACGATCAATTCTTTGCTGTTTTTGGGCAAAGTATGTGGATAATCGTTGGAAGTATCATTGCATTTCTAGTTTCACAATTGATTGATGTAACTATTTTTTGGTTTTTCAAAAACCGCACAGGAAATAAAAAAATATGGCTTAGAACAACGGGTTCCACTATAATTTCTCAATTATTCGATTCTTTTATTGTCCTTGGAATTGCTTTTTGGTTGCCCGGAAAAATTAACTTTGATACTTTTATCACATCTGCATTGACGGGTTATACTTTCAAACTTGGAATTGCCGTTTTATTGACCCCGCTAATTTATTTGGGGCACTACATTATAAAAAAATATTTATCAGAAGAAACAGAATAAATCATGGAAGAAAAAATAAGATGTAAATGGTGTGTGGGTATTGATATTTACGAAAAATACCATGATGAAGAATGGGGTGTTCCTGTTTATGAAGATCAAAAATTATTTGAATTCCTAATTTTAGAAACCTTTCAGGCTGGACTAAGTTGGATTACAATCCTAAAAAAAAGAGAAAACTTCAAATTAGCTTTTGATGATTTTGACTATAAAAAAGTAGCACTTTATACCGATGATAAAATCCAAGAGTTACTTCAAGACTCAGGAATTATTCGCAATCAGTTAAAAATTCGCGCAGCCGTTTCGAATGCCATTGCTTTTATGAAAGTACAAGAAGAATTTGGTAGTTTTTCAAAATATATTTGGAAATTTACCGATGGGAAACCTATTCAAAACAACCGACAATCCTTGAAAGAAGTTCCTGCAACAACGCCACTTTCGGATGAAATTAGTAAAGATTTGAAAAAACGCGGATTTAAATTCGTAGGTTCCACTGTGATTTATGCACACATGCAAGCCACTGGAATGGTCGATGATCACGTAGCAGATTGCTGGAAAAAAAGCTAGTAATCAGGTTGCAGTTTAAAGTGCTAGAAATCGGAATCTGAAAATTATTTGCTTTTCAAAATCTCCATAAATTCTTCTCTGTCAATTTCCCTGCAGCCCAAACTTTCAAGATGCGGATTATAAACTTGGCAATCCAACAGTTTGTAATTTTCTTTTTTTAATTGGTTTACCAAAGCAATGAAAGCCACTTTGGAAGCATTAGAGACTTTAGAAAACATACTTTCACCACAAAAAACATGACCCAAATCGATTCCGTACAATCCACCAACCAAAACCTCATCTTGCCAGACTTCAACCGATTTTGCAATACCTAATTCGTTCAATTTACAATAGGCTTCAATCATATCATTCGTTATCCAAGTCCCATTTTGACCGTCTCTTTTTATGTTTTGACAGTTTGAAATTACGTTCCTGAAATTCTGATTAAAAGTAACCTTGAAACTATTTCTATTCAGAATGTTGCGCATACTCTTGGAAACAATCAATTCATCCAGAAACAAAACCATTCTGGGATTTGGCGACCACCATGTAATAGGTTCTCCATCTTCAAACCACGGAAAAATGCCACTTTTATAAGCAAGTTGCAATCGTTCCGGTGATAAATCTCCTCCAAGAGCTAGAATACCCGAAGAATTGGTCAGAGAAACTGGAGGAAATAATAGTGTTGCAGTTAAATAATACATTCTTTATTAAAAAATAAAACCCGACAGTGTTTTGAATACCTGTCGGGTTTGTTTACTATATCAATAGGAACTCAAATGATTAAAAAGGTAAATCGTCTGCTTCTTCTTCGTTTAAGTTAGTTGCTGGTGCAAAAGCTTCTGCAGCCGGCATAGGAGGCATTTGTGCAGCAGAAGGAGCTTCAGCTTGCAATTTCCCTATTCTCCATCCTTGGATAGTATTAAAATAAACCGTTTCCCCTTGAGGATTTGTCCATTCTCTACCTCTTAAATTAATATCAATTTTCACAGGCTCACCTACTTGAAAACCGTTCAATAAGTCACATTTATCCTGAACAAACTGAACTAGAATATGTTGTGGATATTGCTCATCAGTAGTAACAACTACATCTCTTTTTTTGAAACCTCCAGATCCAACTTCTTTAGTTTGATCGATCATTTTAATTTTTCCTGTAACTTCCATCTTCTATGTTTTAATTGTTTTGCTCTATTTTTTTCTTTCTGCCAAAAGTACTTTCCATGCCGAAAACACGTCGTTGGCATTTAAATATTTTTTAGCTTCCAAATGCACTTTTAACTCATCATCGGAGCTTAAAACTCCTTTTACTGCGAAATTTTGTTTTACAAATATAGTAACTTCTTCCTTTGTAGGCAAGGCTTCAATATTCCCTAAAATCCCTAAATCATTTCCATCAAAAACTGTACTTTCTTTTATAAAATCCGGAATCGCATCCACTCCAATTCCTAATGTGGATAATGGTTTTGGCACTTCAAAAAGACCTTGATTCGACCTGGAATACCAATTGCCGCCTAATCTGGAAACTAGATCAATCTTGTGTTGATCAATCGCTCCGTTTTCGTCTAAAACAGATTCGTCAATATGAATGCGCACTACTTCACAAAGTACTAAATTTCCGGCTCCTCCTTCAGTTCCCAATGGAATAATCTGAGTGACTTTGCATTCAAATTGAACGGGGGATTCTTTTACCCTAAAAGGTTTTACCACCTCCGAAGCAATTGGAGTCAAGCCAGATTTTATAAACTCATCTACTCCATCAGCATATTCCGTACTGGCCAGAGACGTTTGCTGAACTATATTATAATTTACCACGTTAATCACCACTTCACGAGTCGCTTCGGCATTGATTAAGGTGTGTTTTATCGAATTATCACGAACGCGTCTTGCGGGCGAAAATATCAGAATTGGAGGATTAGCACTGAACACATTGAAGAAACTAAAAGGCGATAGATTAGGATTCCCTTTAGCATCCATCGTACTGGCAAAAGCAATAGGTCGCGGTCCAACGGAACTTTGCAAATACCCTTGCAGTTTTGCTGTTTCAATACTTTTAGGATCAATAGTAATCATACGTTTTTAATTTATTGCTGAAAGATACAAAAGTAGACAAATGAATTAAGTTTAAGAAGCAGTAACCTCAAATTAGAATAAATAAAGGATTAATTTTCTCAAAAAAAATTCTTTCTCCAAAACTAAAATACAAAAGCATTTATTTCGTTATATTTATACCACTAAATTATATTTATGCAGTTTTCTGAAAGAAGAAATACAACTCGTTGGGTTATTATTTTTGCATCCTTTTTAATCATTTCATTAATTCTCTGGAACACATATACTTTTTTTCAAATCTTCAAAAATGAAGAACGATTAAAAATGAACCTTTGGGCAAAAGCTCAAAAAACACTTAACAATGCCGGTGAAAATACCGATGTAGAACTCCCACTTCAAATTTTCAGCAACAATACCTCAATTCCTATTATAGTTACGGAGAATGACAGCATCATAAACACCGTAAACATTGACGATGCTATTGTGAAAAATAAGTCCAAAGCCCAGGATTTTTTATCCAAATTAAAAAGCGAAAATGAACCTATAGTCATTGAATATGTTCCGGGAAAATTTCAAAATCTGTATTATGGTAACTCTGCATTACTGAATAAATTAAAATATTATCCCGTTGCTTTAGTGCTTATCATTGTGCTTTTTGGAGCGCTCGTTTACAATTTTTACAGAAGTACCAAAATGGCTACGCAAAATAAACTTTGGGCCGGAATGGCAAAAGAAACCGCGCACCAGATAGGAACGCCGCTTTCTTCCTTGATTGGCTGGGTCGAACTCTTGAAATCCGAAAATGTTGACGAAAGCACCACTTTCGAAATTGAAAAAGACATTGAACGTTTACAAACCATAACAGATCGTTTCTCTAAAATAGGTTCAGAACCAAAATTAGAAAATAAAGACATCGTAGCAGAAACCTTTCAATCCTACGACTATTTACAATCCCGATTTTCGAAACAAATTGAATTTTCATTCAAGGCACCAAAATCACCTATCATTGTTTCTTTGAATCCTACTTTACACAGTTGGACCATTGAAAATCTTGTAAAAAATGCCATCGACGCTATGAAAGGAAAAGGGAAATTAGCACTTGAAATTGAACAAGAAGGTGATTCTGTAAAAATAAACGTTACCGATACTGGAAGCGGAATTCAAAAAAACCAATTCAAAAGCATCTTTGAACCAGGATTTACAACTAAAAAACGCGGTTGGGGATTGGGTCTTTCATTGACTAAAAGAATCGTTGAGGAATACCATAAAGGAACCATAAAAGTGTTGAATTCCGAGATTGGAAAAGGAACAACGATGCAAGTCAGTTTCAAAAAAAGCAATTTAGTTTAACGGAACACCAAACCAAGTAACTTTTGAAAACATTGTTTTTCTGACTATTTTAGACTTACTCAAATAATTTTTCACAAACAAGGAATGCTCTTCGGCTTGCGCCAAAGCTGCTCCAATCGATTTTTTAATCGATGCTACACTAGACGCATTTTTGCTCCCAACTGAACCCACGCTGTAAATATCATTCTGACATTTCACTAGCTGTTCTCTTGGCGTTTCAATCATATTGCTAATTTCATCATTTGACAAAGCAGGCTTGAACTTATTGTTTCTGTAATAAATAAAATCATTTAATAGAACAACTGCCTGATTCATTTCGTTCACAATGGAATTCAATTTCTCGATATTCGTATTATGTCTCAAATAAGTCAACTGCTGCTTTTTCCCTTCATAACGTTCCAGAATCATGGCGTTTTTCAATCCATTTTTCTCTATTCTTTCTGCCGAATCAAATAATTGATCGGCTTCAGACAAAGCATTATATTTGATAATTTCTTTCTCAAAATCAAAGTATTTCTTGGTTTTGTTGATTTCAATTTTTCCTTCATAAAACTCACCATTGGTAATAGGATAATTGGAAAATTGCCATAAATAATCAAATGGAATGTGGGAAGCAATTATTTTAGTGGGTTCAGTCTTAAAATAATAGTTATTTATTTTTTTATAAAACCTCCCATTATTGACATAACCAGAACCCCAAGTTGGATCAAATACATACCACTTTTTATCAATTTTTGCAGCTATCCAAGCGTGAGCTAAATCACTTACTTTTCCGTTTTGCTTTGTATATCCATCGATTATATAGGATTGGATTCCTGTTTTTTGCGAAAGCTCATTAAAAACGACAGCATAATGAATACAAACACCTTTTTTGGTTCTTAACGTCCTTGCGATTTGTTCCTGTACCGTTTCATTGAAATTTACTACAAACATATTGGCAACATCATAACTTATATTTGATGTAGTCCAATAAAAAACAGCCCTGATTTTATCCGTTTCTGTTTTAAAATTAGCGTTAATATATTTGGCAATTGCATCGGTTGAAGTTGTTGAATTAGCAGGAATAGCAGCCATTTTAGCATCAACCAAAGGATATCCGGCATTGACCTGTCCAAAACTCAGAAGTGAGAAAAAGAAAAAAAGTACTAAACAAATGTTTTTCATAGTATATAATGTAGTCTCAAAAAATTAAAAGGGGATAGGTTTTCACCTATCCCCCTTTCTAAACTAAAATCATACCAATTTATTTTATTTACTAAAATATTACAAATTAGCTTTAATGCTTTCTGCCAAAGCTTCAAATTCATCTTTGGACAGCGATACTTTATTTTGAAAACGCATTTCATCCATTTCATTCAATGGAATTAAATGAACGTGCGCATGGGGAACTTCAAGTCCTACAACTGCCATTCCGATTCTTTTACACGGAACCGTTTTTTCAAGGGCAACTGCTATTTTTTTAGAAAACTGCATCAGTCCGATATACAAATCATCTTCCATCTCAAAAATCTTATTTATTTCTTGTTTTGGAATACAAAGCGTGTGTCCTTTTGCATTTGGATTTACATCCAAAAAAGCCAAGAAATTTTCATCCTCTGCGATTTTGTAACATGGGATTTCTCCGTTTATAATTTTTGTAAATATACTTGACATTGTTGAATTGGTTAATTGTTGAATCGGCTAAACCTTTAACTATTTAATCACGAGATATTTCTAAAATTTCAAATTTCAACACTCCGTTTGGAACAGTGATTTCTGCCACTTCTCCTACTGATTTACCCAGTAAACCTTTCCCAATTGGAGAAGTCACTGAGATTTTTCCGGTTTTCAAGTCAGCTTCACTTTCAGCTACCAATGTGTATTTCATTTCCATTCCATTGGTTTGGTTTTTGATTTTCACATTAGACAAAACCAATACTTTAGAAACATCAAGATGTGTTTCATCTATTAATCTGGCATTAGAGTGTACTTCTTCCAGTTTAGCAATACGCATTTCCAGCATTCCTTGTGCTTCTTTAGCAGCATCATATTCGGCATTCTCAGAAAGGTCGCCTTTATCTCTTGCTTCAGCTATATCTGCAGATGCTTTTGGACGCATTACGCTTTTTAAATAATCTAATTCTTCTCTTAATTTCTTTAACCCTTCTGCGGTGTAATACGATACTGTACTCATAACTTCATCATTTATATAAATAGAAAAAATCCCATCAGGACGGGATTTCTTTCCACAAAGATACTATTATTATTTTTTCGTCTATAAATATATGTTAATCATATATAATTCAAAGTTAAATAAATTAAATTTGTTTCACTAATACTTTGACACTATTTTAAAATGAAAAAATACCTGCTCCTTTCCGTTATAATTCCTTTCTTTTTCTCGTGTAGTGATTCAGGTTTTGACAATACAAATCCATATATCCCTAATTATACTTTTACGGTAGATATTAATATGAATTTGCCTGCGTATTCAAATCTTAAATACGCGAGCAATGCTATTTATTATGCTGGAGTAGGCGCACGTGGTATTATTGTTTTTAATACCGGTAGCGGTTACAATGCTTTTGATGCGGCTTGTCCTAATCAAGCAATAAGTTCCTGTTCTACCATGACCATAGATGGGATAAATGCCGTTTGTGGATGTGACAGTAAAGAGTACAGTTTATTTACCGGACAGGGAACTTTACAATATCCTATGAAACAATATCGTGTTCAAGTAAACGGAACTTCTCTTCGAGTTTATAATTAAACAAAAAATCCTGACAGGTAAACCATCAGGATTTTTCTCATTATAACTAAAACAATATTCTAAAACTTCAAAGTCAATCCGGCAAGGAAATTAATTCCTGCTTGTGGATAATAATATGGATATACATCATACATGTATCCGTTAGAAACATATTTTTTGTCTAAAAAGTTATTCACTAAACCAGTCACAATAATCGATTTAAAAACTGATTTTGGTTTAAACTCATACGCAACATTCAAATCATTCACAAAATAGTCTGCCAACTTTGCAGCCGGTAATTCAATGTTATTCATGTATTGTTCCCCAACGAATTTTTGCAACCATGAAATGTGAAGATTTTCCACTGGTGTATAGACCAAAATATTTCCCGCAATAATCGATGGTGAATACGCGATATTAGTAGTACCATAATTCTGTCCTTCTACCGCTAAATCCGTATTTTTATTAGCACTCAAGGTAAAATTAGGGCGTATAATCAATTGATTTGTCAACGCTATTGTAGCGTCTACTTCCAGTCCTAAACGGTAGCTTTTTTCGCTATTGGAACGTATCGGAGCGCCTACATCATCCAGATTTCCAGTTAAAATCAATTGATCTTTATAGGCCATATAATACACATTCGAATTGAATTGTACTTTCTCTGCTACATATCTCCAACCCAATTCAAAGTCATTCAATTTTTCTGGCTTTACGTTTCCGCCTTCATAATCAGTTCTGTTTGGTTCTCTGTTAGCTCTTGCATAGGAAAAATACAAGGCATTATTAGCATTGATGTCATACGTCAATCCTGTCTTTGGATTAAAAAAATTAAACGTGTCATCTACTACAGTGGCCTGAACACCATTGGCTTTATAATTAACCGTACGATATTGTAAATCTCCAAATAAACTTAATTGCGTTGTGATTTGGTAATTGGCTTTAGCAAAAACAGTTCCATCCGTTTTAACAGCATAATCGTCATAATAACGATCTCCTAATTCGCTCTGCGAAGCAAATCGTGCCCAAATAACTTTCCCGAAGTGACTTCCTTCATATTTATTCCATCCGCCACCAAAAATCACATCCAGTTTGTCTTTCTTGTAATTTGCAGAAAATGTAGTTCCGTAGAAATCATTATCCAACCATTTTTGACGAATCAAATCAGATGTTGTCACGGCACCAACTGGCTGTAATCCATAATCGGTTAAATCAGCGTCTTCTTTGTAATTTTCATAGAATCCTTTTCCTTTGGTGTAATGCAACGCAAAATTAGTACTCCAGTTTTCTGATATCTTTTCGTTCCAGTGTAATTGAGAGTGATCTTGTTGGTAATTATCGGTTTCATTGTCATAAAAACGAGCATTTCCTTGTTCATCCGTAAAAGCTCCTGCTGAATTAAAAGTGCGATCATTGTTCAATGTTTCGCCGTCAATTCCGTTCCAAGACTGATATGTTTTCTCTTTTCCTCCAAATACCAAGGCTTTTATCAAAGTAGTTTTACCCACATAGGTACCTTGAAGAAAATAGGATTTCAAATCAGATGCGCCACGGCCCACATAACCATCCGAATTTAAAGCAGACAAACGTCCCGCTATTTCGAAATGATCATTCATCAAACCAGTACTAAATTTTACTGTATGTTTTCTGGTATTGAAACTTCCAAAAGAGTTAGAGATTTCTCCTGTACTTTCTTTGGCAAAATTATCCGTGAGCATATTTAAACTGGCTCCAAAAGCTCCTGCTCCATTAGTTGAAGTTCCTACACCGCGCTGCAACTGCAAACTCTCCACTGAAGATGCAAAATCAGGCATATTTACCCAATACGTCCCATGACTTTCAGAATCATTGTAAGGAATTCCGTTGATAGTAACATTCACTCTTGTTGCATCACTACCACGGACACGAATTCCGGTATATCCAACTCCATTTCCCGCATCAGAAGTGGTCACAACTGAAGGCAAATAATTCATCAGAATAGGAATATCCTGTCCTAAATTTCGGAATTTGATTTCCTTTTTGTCCAAATTGCTAAAACTAACCGGAGTTTTTGTCGTCACACGAACTGCCGAAACCAAAACTTCATCAAGTTGGTTTACTTTCGTCGCGTCTTTGACTTGTGAGAAAGAGATAAAAGTTGCTAGAAAAAAGACCGAAGACATATAATATGTCAAATTCTTGGACTTTGAGACTTTGAGACTTTGAGACTTTGTAACTGTAATAAAAGTATTCATCCGTAAAAAGATTACGAATAAAAGGGGGAATTATTCTTTTGTTAAATTAAAAAATGATTGTTTCCTATGACAAATAAAGTAGTGTGCACGCTATTTGTTTGTCATTTTTTCCCTTGACAACATTACTTGTCCAGGTTCTTTGGGTATAATCTCAGCTCGTTATTTAGAGCACCCCTTTGAGACAGCGCAAAACTAATTATAAATTGTGAATTATAAATTATGAATTGGAATAAATTTTAAAAATCAGGTTTTCTGCGTGTCTTTTTAATTTCAGAAATGTTCTTTTTGTCCTTTATTCGCTTTCTAATAACCGACTTAGGGATTTTAGTAGGTTTACGTTCTTTAGGAATAAGCAACGCATTTTTTATAAGTTCCAAAAATCGTTTGATTACAATTTCTTTGTTTCTAAACTGACTTCGATCTTCATCACAATTTAATATTAAAACAGAATCAGTTGTTAACCTTGAAGACAATTTGGTTTCGACCAAAAGTTTTTCTTCTTCGGTTAAAGCCTGAGAATTTTTCAAATCAAATGTCAGTACCACTTTCGAAGAAACTTTATTTACGTTCTGCCCACCGGCTCCACTGCTCCGAACGGCTTTAAAACTTAACTCAGCTATGATTTTTTCGTTTTCCATTTATGTTGTCCCGAAACTTCGGAAATGTTTCAGTAAAATTATTACAGCTGATGTGCTGGTTTTAATAAATCATTTACTGTTTTTACGGGGTTAAAAGCAAGTAAAGGCACTTGAACAAAAACAGTCATCCATTTTGACATGGCACCATTCCATAAACCCGGTAATTCATACGATTTAATAGCTCTTCCAAAAGTTGTTTTCTCTACTACAAAGCCACTGTTATGATCTACAAACTTAGTTAAATCAAACTTCTCCTTTTTATAATTTTTGATTCCGCAAACTAAATCTACCGGGTTAAAATGTGTAGATGCATTCAGGATTCCCCTCTGATTATCATCTGATAAATCTACTTGAGAACTCTCAACAATTTGTAAAGTAATGGAACCTTTCTCATCTTTTACCCAAAAAGGGCCACCACCGGCTTCGCCTTCATTTTTTACCATTCCACAAACTCTCATAGGCCTGTTTAAAATAGTTCTAATTTCGATTATTTTATTTTCAAAACTAAGTTCGTAAAAACTGTTTGAGACTCTAATATTTAGTTTTTCTTGCAAAAAAAGTAAAATTTCTTCACTTTCTTCTTGCTGAATTTCTTCAGCATCAATTGCATGTAAATACTTAAACACTTGCTGTTGCAATCCTAATAAAATACCTGCTAATGCTTTTTTATACAAAGCAATTTTTTCAATATTATTTCGGATTACGTTGTCAATATTTTTTATAAAAATAATATCAGCATCAAGATTGTTTAAGTTTTCTATCAAAGCTCCATGTCCACCCGGCCTAAAAAACAACTTGCCATTTTCATCTCTAAAGGGGTTATTTTCAAAATCTACAGCAAGAGTATCCGTATTCTCATTTTGACAAGAGTAACTAACGTGTATTGCTATCCCTGACTTTTTTTCCAACTTGCCTTTAAAGGCACTAATTGTCTTTTTAAACTGAGCCAAATGAGATTCAGTAACCGTAAAATGCAAGTTTGATTTTGAATTTGAATTTGCATAATGGACACACTCATTCAAGTGTTGTTCAACAGGAGTTACAATATGTGTTTTGTATCTATGAAAAGGCAAAATTGCTTTTGGTTTATTGGAAAAACCAAAATAATCAGGAGACAAAAGTAATTTTATAAAATAATAATTTTTATAATCTCGATGAAGTAGCTCAAAGTCAATAAATTCTTCTCTAAGTTTTTTATCTACGGCCTTAAAAAATGGAAACTTCTCTAAACCCACTATAAAAACAGATAACTCAGTGTCTTTTTTTCTGTTTATATAAGCGTTGATACTTTCATTTTCAAAATCAAATTCATTCAAAAAAGCAATTAAAAACTTAAACATTCTTGTGGCAGCTCCAGAAGCAGGAACAAATTTTTCCATTTTTAAACTGGATTTATTTTCATCAAAATAATCCGCTTTTATTCGAAAATCATTTTCTGATAATTTTAAAATACCATTAAACAAAGTTGCCGGTCCAACCAGATTACTTTTTGTAATTCCGTTTCTAAAAAACCCAAGTTGTTGTTGAATGTTTTTTAACGAAACTCCTTTTTCATAAATCTGAATAAAATCAAGCGAAGAAAGCCCCATCTCTTTGGCTTTTGTCAAATCATTAACAATAGCAACTGCTTTCTTCAGTCTTAATTTTTTATCTCCTGAAAGAATTACAAATGGTTTCTTATTATCAATTAAGGATTGTTTGAAAATTGCAAATACTGACTCTCTTTCTTCCGGACGGTCTCTTAAATCATCTTTTTCCCAAGGAACATCAATATCTGTAAGAAAAAAAAAGTCGTACTCATGTTCGCGAGCTGCTTGATCTAATAATGGATCACAATAGTCGTAATAGACTTCCGAAAAAACTTTGGTTACCAATAAATTAGTATCACAAAAAAGATAGTTATTAGCAATTAAAGCACTTTCATTTTCTAATTTAGTTTGGCCATACGCAATAGGAAGCATATCGTTAACATCGCAAATTTGCTGATTTGCATCCCATTTTTCTTGAAGATATTCTCGGGCATATTCACGAACCCATTCTGTTTTATAATATTCAGCGAGCTGTTTTGCTAATGTGGTTTTTCCAGTACTTTCCGGACCAAATAGAGCAATTTTAATTATTTTTGTAACTCCGTTTGAGAGCTGTCTGAGATTTTCTTCCATTCTAAATAGCCAAAAATGGCAACTATTGTAAATACTATGTATTGAAAACTTGTAAAAGTAAATCCTTTTGAAAAATATAATGGAATTGAAATTACATCTCCAATAATCCAAAATACCCAATTTTCTACTTTCCTTTTGGCCATGAGCCACATTCCTACAAAGAAAATTCCTGTGATAAATGTATCTACATAAGCATACCAAGTGGTGAATTTTTCGAAATACTGATATACCGAAACCACAAAAGCGACCGTAAATATAAAAAGAATTATCGCAATTCGTTTTTCAGAACTCGATATTTTTGAAATTGGGAACTCAACCATATCCTCTTTTTTTCTGGTCCAATGGTACCAACCATAAATACTCATCACAAAATAGTATCCATTAATCATCATATCGCCCCATAAAGTCCATTTCCAAAGCAAATAAACATAAATAGATGTACTTACTAATCCCGTTGGAAAAACTAAAATATTGTCTTTTTTAGCATACCAAACACTTAATAAACCAAAAACGACTGCTACAATTTCTAAAACTATATCTAAGGTTGGGTAATCCGCGTATTGAGAAAAAAAGTATTCTATCATTGCAAAAATTAAATTATTGATTAAAAAAATTCATGTCGTTTTCAAAGGCTGTTCCTATAATTACTAAATCGGCACCGGCATGATAGGCGTTTTGAATTCCTTGCAAATCTACAATTCCGCCTCCAACAAGTAACGGAATTTCAATATTTTGAGAAACTAATTCAATCATTTCCAAGGGAACAGCTTGTTTTGCACCACTTCCCGCTTCCAGATAAATCAATTTATTGCCTAACATTTCTCCCGCTTGTGCTGTTGCCAATGCTAAATCTAGATTATTTCTATCTAAAGGCTTTGTTTTACTAATGCGTTCTACGGCGGTTTCATTTCCACTTTCAATTAAAATATAACCCGTAGAAATGATTTCGAGTTGGGTTTGCTTTAAAATGGGTGCTGCTTTTACTTGATGTTCAATTAGAAAATCTGGATTGCGACCAGAGATTAAAGACAAAAATAAAATCGCATCGGCTTTATCTGAAATCTGAGATGGATTTCCGGGGAAAAGAACGATTGGTAAATTGCAGTTTTGTTTAATTTTCACAATTAATTCATCAATAATAGTAGTTGTAACCAGGCTTCCGCCAATGAAAATATGAGACGCCGGCGATTGGTTAATTTTTGAAATTAAAAGATCCCAGTTTTCTAAAACCAATTTGTCGGGATCAAGAAGGATAGCGAGTAATTTTTGGTTATTCGTTTTGGCTTTTATTATTTGGCTGTATAGGTTCTCCATAAGTTTTACCCCTAATTTGCTAGTTTGCGGTTGATTTTAATTTTCGAAAGCGTAAACTAACGTAAAATCCTCTATTTCTTCAAAATGGATCTTGAAGTATTTTATTGAATTATTAAAATGCAGTTCAGCCATTGTTTGTTTACTCTCTAATTCAAAAGAGTTTACTTTGATATGGTCTTTAAAACTGATTCCTTTTTCGTTTCTAATTTTGAAAATGGCTTCTTTAGCACCCCAAATAACCGTTAATTTCCTGATATATTCGTCACTGTTCAAATCCAAGAATTGAAATTCCGAGTCACAGAATTTATCGGCGATTCGGAGGATTTTGTCTCGCTGCAATTCGATATCGATTCCTACGGTTTCGTCACTGATGATAATTGCCGAAAAATTATGGGAATGTGTTATAGAAATATGGTTCTCTCCATGTAGATGTGGTTTCCCAAATTCATCATAATACAAATCTAAATCGGTGTGGCCCGTTTCCTGTAATAACTTGCGAACACTCAGAAAGGCGCGTTGGTGCATTTCAGATTTCATTCCGTCGAGGCGGAGGCGATTGCTGTCGTTTAAGACCACTTGTTCTAATAATTCGGCATAGGATTCGGTTACTTTCCAAACGAGGATTTGAGTAGTGGTCCCGACGCTTCGGGAGAAATGTATCGTTTTGTAAAGCGGCATCGTGTTATCGTCTTGGTTTTTAGCCCCGGTAGTAGCGGCATCCTTTTTTCACGCTTTTTTGCGTGGAAAAAGATATAGCGAATAACGGGAAATAGCTCCAGAAACTGAAATAAGTTCAGCTTAAAGAAATTATTTAGTTAATGTTCAAAAGATTAGCGAATTAAACAATTCATAAAACTTCAAGAAAACAGTAAAATTCTAAAGTTATTATGTAAATTTGCAAAAAATTTTACACTTACAAATATACTATAAATGAGTACTACAACTATGCCTTTTGTGGCTTTCAAAGTTAAAGACATTTCTCTAGCGGCTTGGGGAAGAAAAGAAATTGAACTAGCAGAAGCTGAAATGCCAGGTTTAATGGCGCTTCGTGCTGAATACAAAAACGAACAACCACTTGCTGGTGCTCGTATTGCAGGATGTTTGCACATGACAATCCAAACTGCGGTTTTGATTGAAACTTTAATCGCTCTTGGTGCTGAAGTTACTTGGAGTTCTTGTAACATTTTCTCTACTCAAGATCAAGCTGCTGCTGCAATTGCTGCTGCAGGAATTCAAGTTTATGCTTGGAAAGGTTTGAACGAAGTTGATTTTGACTGGTGTATTGAGCAAACATTATTCTTTGGTGAAGACAGAAAACCATTGAACATGATTCTTGATGACGGTGGAGATTTGACGAATATGGTTATTGACCGTTTCCCGGAATTAGTTGCTGGTATCAAAGGATTGTCTGAAGAAACTACTACTGGTGTTCACAGATTATACGAAAGAGTAAAAGCTGGAACTTTGCCAATGCCTGCTATCAACGTAAATGACTCGGTTACTAAATCTAAATTTGATAACAAATACGGCTGTAAAGAATCAGCAGTTGATGCGGTTCGTCGTGCAACTGATATTATGCTTGCTGCAAAAAGAGTAATCGTTTGTGGTTACGGTGACGTAGGTAAAGGAACTGCTGCTTCTTTCAGAGGTGCTGGTTCTATTGTTACGGTTACTGAAATTGACCCAATTTGTGCTTTACAAGCTGCAATGGACGGTTTTGAAGTAAAAAAATTAGATACCGTTATCGCAACTGCTGATATTATCATCACTACTACTGGAAATAAAGATATCGTTTTGGGTTCTCATTTCGAAAAAATGAAAGACAAAACTATCGTTTGTAACATTGGACATTTTGATAACGAAATTGATATGGCTTGGTTGAACGAAAACCACGGTGATTCAAAAATCGAAATCAAACCTCAAGTTGACAAATATACTATTGCTGGAAATGACATCATCATTTTGGCCGAAGGTCGTTTAGTAAACCTTGGTTGCGCTACAGGTCACCCAAGTTTTGTAATGAGTAACTCATTTACAAATCAAACTTTGGCTCAAATCGAATTGTGGAAGAACAGCGCGGCATACAACAATGACGTGTACATGTTACCAAAACACCTTGACGAAAAAGTAGCAATGTTACACTTAGCTAAATTAGGTGTTGAATTAGAAACGTTACGTGTTGATCAAGCTGATTATATTGGTGTTCCTGTTGAAGGTCCATTCAAACCAGAATATTACAGATACTAGATTTTAGTAATTAGTCCTTAGTGATTAGTAATTAGCTAAAATTATTCATAAAGAAACCTTTGCATTGCTGCAAGGGTTTTTTGTTTTAAATTGGCTTTTATAACAACGTACAAGATGTATGAATTAGTCTTATAGTTGTATCCCAGATTTTTCGAATTAACAATTTACAATTGTAGTAAAGAAACATTTTCTAACAGTATGAAAAAATATTTATCCAACTTATTATTATTCATGTCTATACAGATTTGGTCACAAGACGCTATTCGGAATCAATATCAAAAAGAAAATTTTGAATCAGCAAAAAACACCCTTGAAAACGGCAATCATACAGTAGCTATCCGAGAATTCTCATTAGTCTACGACATGAATGCAAAATCTGAAATTGCTCAAATTGCTATAAAAAAAGCAGATTCATTAAAATCAATTATTAGAAATAATAAGCTCAATAGATTACTTGGAGATTGGAAATGGGTTTCTAAAGAGGGAAACTGGGCTATCCGAGAAGACGGCTTAGGTGGAAAAATGATTACTATCAATGTAGATGAAATCCTATTTTTCGAACTGTATCGTAATTCAAAAAAATGGGAATTAGTAAAAACAGAAAAGATTAAGTTTTCCGAAAATCCAGAGTCGTATTCTTTTACAGAATTTTTATATTCAAACAAAGAGATTTGGGATTATAGTGTAGATGAAAATTCAGGAGAATTAAAAGCTTATTACATTGGAGAAAAAACCGAGGAAGGATTTTCAGAATTAGTTTGTGGGAATCCAGTATTTTATTATTTTAAATTGCAATAATTATTAATCAAATACTGTGGAGAGCAAAAAAAAACCCATTTCGAAAGAAATGGGTTTTTATAATAATTGAGAAAATCAATTATGCTTCAACTTCAAATGGAAGGATAGAAACATAAGATTTGTTATCTCTTTTCTTTTGGAAGAAAACAACTCCATCTACTCTTGCGTGTAGTGTGTGATCTTTACTAATGTAAACGTTTGCACCTGGATTATGTTTTGAACCTCTTTGTCTTACGATGATGTTCCCAGCAATAGCAGCTTGACCACCAAATATCTTAACGCCTAAACGTTTTGATTCTGATTCTCTACCATTCTTAGAACTACCGACACCTTTCTTGTGAGCCATGACGTATTAGTTTTATATTTGTTAATAAATTAATTAAACAGCTTTACCACCATTTAATTCATCTTGTAATTTTTTTAATTCATCCATTTTACCATCTGCAGCTAATTGTGCTTGTTGAGCCCAAGTAGTTGGATCTAAATGAGATAATTTAGATTCAGATGCTTCTAAAATTGCTTTTACCGCATCAGCACTTGTTTTTGCTAATTTAGAGAATGTAGTAATACCAGCTTCAACTAATGCTTCTGCTGCTTTAGGACCAACTCCTTCAATTAATTTCAAATCATCAGCTTTTTTTGCTGCTTTTGGAGCTTTTGCTTCAGCAACTTTTTCAGCTTTTGGAGCTGCTTTTTTTGTACCTGATGCAGAAATACCTTCAATTACAATTTGAGTAAGATACTGTCTGTGACCGTTTCTCTTTTTGTATCCTTTTCTTCTTTTCTTTTTGAAAACGATAACTTTATCTCCTTTTAAGTGTTGTAACACTTTAGCTTCTACTGAAGCACCTTCTATAGCTGGGGCGCCTAAAGTGATTGTTCCGTTATCATCTAATAAAAGAACTTTGTCAAAAGAAACTTTTGAACCTTCTTCATTAGTCAAACGGTGAACATAAACCTTTAAGTCTTTGCTTACTTTGAACTGTTGCCCTGCTATCTCTACGATTGCATACATACTGAATTGTTTTAATAATTTTTAAGGTTGCAAATATACAATTAAATATTTAACCTGCAATTAGTAAAACAAAAAATATTTACTGCACCTAACACCCTGATTTATCATACTTTTGAAGCTGTATGATAAAAAACTTAAATGAACAGTTGTTAAAGTTTTATTCCGTAGTATTTTTGATGTAACAATACCACTTTTTCCGTTACTAATAGAAAATAAAAATTATTAATCTAATTATGAAAAAATCAATAATGGCCTTAAGTACAGCGCTCATGCTTGGTGGAGTAGCTTCGGCTCAAAAAGTAGTTTTCGAAGAATATAATTTAGACAATGGCATGCATGTCATTTTACATAACGATCCTTCTGCTCCTGTAGTTGTAACTTCTGTAATGTATCATGTGGGCTCCAAAGACGAGAAACCGGACAGAACTGGTTTTGCCCATTTCTTTGAACATTTATTATTTGAAGGAACTGAAAACATCAAACGTGGTGAATGGATGAAAATTGTAAGTTCAAACGGAGGAACGAACAATGCGAACACTTCGGATGACAGAACGTATTATTACGAAGTATTTCCTTCTAATAATTTAGAATTAGCACTTTGGATGGAATCCGAAAGATTAATGCATCCTGTAATAAACCAAATTGGTGTTGATACTCAAAATGAAGTTGTAAAAGAAGAGAAAAGAACCAGTTTTGACAATCGCCCTTACGGAAATATTCTTACGGTTGTAAAAGAAAACATGTTCAAGAAACATCCGTATCGTTGGAACACCATCGGTTCAATGAAAGATTTGGATGCTGCAACCTTAGAGGAATTTCAGGCATTTAATAAAAAATTCTACATTCCAAATAACGCTGTTTTAGTTGTTGCCGGTGATTTCGAAAAAAATCAGGCCAAAGAATGGATTCAGAAATATTTTGGACCAATAAAAAAAGGAACTGCTGTAACGAAACAAACTTTTATTGAAGAGCCAATCACTCAAACGATAAAAGCAACGTACCAGGATGCTAACATCCAGATTCCAATGTTAGTTGCTTCGTACAGAACACCATCAATGAAAACAAGAGATGCCAGAGTTTTGGATTTCATCTCTTCCTACTTAAGTGATGGGAAAAGTTCAAAATTGTACAAAAAAATCGTTGATGATAAAAAAATGGCATTGCAAATAGGTGCCGTTGGTTTTAGTCAGGAAGACTACGGAATGTATATTTTGTATGGTTTGCCAATGGGAACTAATACAGCTGCTGATGTATTAAAAGAAATTGACGAAGAAATTGTAAAAATTCAAACCGAATTAATTTCGGAGAAAGACTTCCAAAAATTACAAAATAAGTTTGACAATAATTTTGTGAATGCCAATTCAAATGTAGAGGGAATTGCTGAAAATTTAGCAACCTATTATATGCTTTACGGCGATATCAATTTAATCAACACCGAAATAGAGCTTTTACATTCTATCACTCGTGAGGAAATTAGAGACGTAGCAAAAAAATATTTGAATCCAAACCAAAGATTGCTTTTGGATTATATTCCTTCTACAGAACAGGCTAAAAACTAAGACATTCTAAATCATGAAAAAAACAAATATATTATTATTCATTTTGTTGGTAACAGGAATTATGCAGGCACAAGATCGCACACAACCAAAACCTGGAGCTTCGCCAGTAGTAAACATCAAAAAACCACAAACTTTTGTTATGTCAAATGGTTTGAAGGTTATGATTGTTGAAAATCACAAGCTGCCAAAAGTTAGCTTCAGTCTTTCATTAGACAATGCTCCTTATGCCGAAGGCAATAAAAAAGGAGTTGATGACTTAACGAGCAGTATGATAGGAAACGGAAGTAAAAAATTAGCAAAAGATGCTTTCAATGAAGAGATTGATTTTCTGGGAGCTGATCTTAATTTTAATTCTCAAGGCGCTTACGCAAGCACTCTTTCTAAATATTCTAAACGAATTTTGGAATTGATGGCCGAAGGAGCTTTACACCCAAATTTCACTCAAGAAGAATTCGACAAAGAGAAAGCAAAATTACTGGAAGGGCTTAAATCTCAGGAAAAAAGTGTTCCTGCAATTGCAAACAGAGTTGTTGACGCACTTGCTTTTGGAAAGAACCACCCTTCTGGAGAATACATGACCGAAGAGACGATTAAAAACGTAACTCTTGCAGACATTCAAGCCAATTACACTAATTATTTTGTTCCCGAAAACGCTTATTTGGTAATTATTGGAGACATTAAATACAAAGAAGTAAAACCAATTGTAGAGAAACTATTCGGGTCATGGCAAAAAAGAAGCACGCCAAAACTGACGTACGCAGCACCGGAGAATGTACCTTTCACTCAAATCAATTTTGTTGATGTTCCCAATGCAGTACAATCGGAGATTTCATTAGTGAATACAGTGAATTTAAAAATGAGTGATCCGGATTTCTTTCCTGCTGTAATTGCGACTTCTATTCTTGGTGGTGACTTCAACAGTTACCTTAATATGAATTTAAGAGAAAAACACGCATGGACTTACGGTGCCAGTTCTGTAATAGGGAGCGGAAAATATGTGACTAAATTAAGATCGACTTCGGCGGTAAGAAACGTAGTTACTGATAGTGCAGTAGTTGAATTTATCAAAGAAATCAAAAAAATACGTACCGAAAAAGTAAGCGAAGAATTACTGAGTGACACTAAAGCCGGCTACATAGGAAGATTTGTTATGCAGGTAGAAAAACCGCAATCAATTGCACGATACGCCTTGAATATTGAGACGGAAGATCTTCCAAAAGATTTTTATGAAAACTACATCAAAACGATCAATGCAGTAACTGCTGATGATATACTTCGTGCAGCCAACAAATATTTCCTTTTAGACAATAAACGAATCATCATTGCCGGAAAAGGATCGGAAGTAATTCCTGCTTTGGAAAAACTAAAAATTCCAATGTTTTATTTTGACAAATACGGTAATCCATTGGAAAAACCAGTTTTCAAAAAAGACATTCCTGCTGGCGTAACTGCGAAAAGCGTTATTGATAATTACATCAAAGCTATTGGTGGTGAAAAAGCAGTTTCTGCTGTAAAAACGATTGTAATGAACGGAACAACTACTATTCCACAAGCACCTTCTCCTTTAAGTTTTACTTCTAAGATAGATGCAAAAGGAAAATTAATGGTTGAATTAGCGATGGGAACCATGAGCCTGATGAAACAGGTGGTAAATGAAAAAGGAGCTTACGTAATGCAACAAGGGCAACGCCAAAACATCGAAGGAACGATGCTTACTGATATGAAAGCAAGCGCAACTACTTTTGAAGAATTATTGCTTTCTAAAAAAGAAGGATTGGTATTGGGCGGTATTGAAACAATCAACGGAAAAGAGGCTTATGCTGTAAAAAATGGAAAAACAACATTCTATTATGATGTGACTTCTGGATTAAAACTGGCTGAATCTAAAGTAATAGAACAAGGTGGTCAAACCATAACGCAAACTACAAATTATGGAGATTATAAGGATGTAAAAGGAGTTAAGATTCCTTTTAACATCATTCAAAATGTAGGATTTGAACTGGACATTAAAATGTCTGATGTAAAAATCAACGAAGGTGTTTCAGATGCTGATTTTCAATAATCAAAACTTGAATTAGCGAATAAAGGCTGTCTTTTTAGGCAGCCTTTATTGTTTTATAAAGTTTCCGAATCTATATTGTTGTTCACCTGAATCTATCTTTTTCGAACTGAACACTGGATACTGAACACTATTTCTTAGCCGATAAATACACTCCGATTAGAATAATAAAGGCACCAAAAAACTGAACAGGAGTAAGCATTTCATTGTCTAATAATCCCCAACAAAAAGCAACAACAGGAATCAAATACGTTACTGATGTAGCAAAAACCGGTGAGGACATTTGGATAAGTTTAAAGAACAGAATATTTGCAATTCCAGTTCCTACAACTCCAAGAACCATTATAAACAAAACGGACTCCTGCACTTTTACATCATGTACCACTTCAAAGAAACCAGAGAAAAACAAGATGATGAATGCCGGAAAAAACAACACCATAAAATTACCAGTAGTAATACTCAACGGACTCAAATCATGCAAATATTTCTTAATCAGGTTCACGTTGACAGCATAACATATTGACGCTATTAAAACCAAAATAGCATAATAATAATTTTGTTCCGGATGATGAATAGCACCATTCAAAATCAACAAAGCACTTCCTATTAAACCAATTAGAATTCCAAAAATCTGATTCCTTTTGAATTGTAATCCAAAAACCAAAGCTCCTAAAATCAATGTATTCAAAGGAGTCAGAGAATTCAAAATAGAACTCACGGAACTGTCAATTTCCGTCTGGGCAATCGCAAACAAATACGCTGGTATAAATGTCCCGAACATGGAAGTCAAGGCAATATATTTCCATTTGTGCGCCGAAATTTTGGATAAACTTTTAAATCCTATCAGCACTAAAAAAACAGCTGCAAAAATGATTCGCAACGATCCCAATTGTAAAGCTGTTAAACCAATAAGCCCTTTTTTTATTAATATAAATGAACTTCCCCAAACCAAGGCAAGAACCATCAAGTACACCCATTTTAACTGCTTCGATTCCATAAAGATTATTTTGCCCCAAAATTGTAATTATTTTATGAATTACTCCTCCTTTTTTTAATTAATTTTGCAACTTAGAAACACGCTTTTAATCTTTAAAATTTACATCATAATGAATTTCAAAAAATCAATCGTAACACTAGTACTTACAAGTGTTTTATTTGTAGGCTGTAAAGAAAAATCAACAGATACCGTTTCAAAAGAAACTGCAACAACAGAAGCTCCAAAAGTTAAAAAAGAAATCGCAGCTGCCAATCTTCAAACTGCCAGTTTTTCTGTAGAAGGAATGACTTGCGCTATAGGTTGTGCCAAAACGATTCAAGAAGATTTAACCGGACTGGATGGTGTTCAAAAAGCAACGGTAGATTTTGATACAAAATTAGCCACCGTAACTTTTGACAAAACGGTTCAAACTCCAGAAAAATTGACTAAAGTTGTCGAAGCCGCCGCTGACGGTAAAACATATAAAGTTTCGAATATGAAGTCATAAATTGACTTTTACATTTCACAAAAAAAGCATTCGTTACTGGCGAATGCTTTTTTTATACAATACTATTTCCATTTCAAGGTTTCCAGCAGTCGCTGCATGTCATTTTTGATATAACTTGCTGCTGGCATAATGGAATCATAATTAGGTTTTGCATAGAAATAAACAGAGCCTGTTACAAAATGTTTGGTGCTGTCCGTAGCGTAAAACTGGGAATTAGTTGCCGCATTTCCCTCTACTTGATAAAACATCCCATAGACTTTTTTGTCTGAATTCAAATACGGTTGTTCTAATATATCATCCGCTTTTATCACGTGTTTATAAGTCAATGTTTGTGCATCACGCAACAGTTCATTAATGTTTTTCGCCACTGGCTTATAGGTAAGATAAATAGTCGCTTTCATTTTTGGATACGTAATCGTAAAACTACAATCGGCCTCTTTTTTAATAACTGCATCTGAATTCATTTCGAAAGCAAAAGGGCATTCGTTTTGAAAATTCACATATTTGGCTTCCGGATAATCCAATCGCAAATAGCTTGAAGGTTTTGGCAAGACATCATCTTTACAACTAAAACTCAAGAATGAGACTGCAATTATTGCCGAAAAAGCGATTATTTTTTTTAACATTTTTACTTATTCAATTGTTACTTTTATTTGTTTCACCCTTTTTTGATCCACAGCTTCTACTGTAAACAGACAATTTTCGAATGAAATTTTTTGATTTTTTTTTGGAAAATTTCCCAAAATTTCAAGAATAAACCCAGCCAGGGTTTCAGCTTCTCCTTTTTTGATTTCGAATAATTCCTCGTCTACATCAATTATTCTGTAAAAATCCTTGAGGTTTATTTTTCCTTCAAAAAGGTAATTTCTATCGTCAATTTGGGAGAAATTAATATTCTCATCGTCAAATTCATCACTGATATCCCCTACTATTTCTTCGATCACATCTTCAAGCGACACTAAACCTGACGTTCCTCCATATTCATCGACTACAATTGCAAGATGGCTTTTCATACTCTGGAAATCTTTTAGCAAATTGTCCAGTTTTTTATTCTCCGGAACAAAGAAAGGTTCCCGCAACAATGATTTCCAGTCAAATTCATTAGTATTAATATGTGGCAGCAAATCTTTGACATACAAAACGCCCTCTATCTGGTCTATATTGTCTCGATACACGGGAATTCTGGAATATCCTTTTTCTATGATTTTAGGACAAATAACGGCAAAAGATTCGTCTATTTCTAAAGCAAAAATATCGATTCGGGGGCTCATCACTTGTCTTGTATCGGTATTTCCAAAGCTTACAATACCTTCTAAAATTTTTTGCTCTTCGGTAGAAGTTTCATCCGAAGCGGTTAATTCTAATGCTTGAGACAATTGATCGACAGAGAAATTTGTTTTTTGCTTTCCTAATTTATTGTGCAAATAAATCGTGGCTGCGCGCATGGGCAAACTTATTGGCGAAAGCAATTTGTCCAAAAAAGCAATTGGATAGACAATCAGTTTAGCAAATTTTATACTGTTTCTGCTGGCATATACTTTTGGCAAGACCTGACCGAATAATAAAATTAAAAAGGCTGCAGTCACTACTTCCAGAATAAATTTTAAAAGTGGTGCTGTTACTCCGGAAAAAATTGTTTTTCCAACAAATGAAAACAATAATACTATGGAAATATTGATGAAATTATTAGCAACAAGAAGTGTCGCTACCAGTTTTTTTGGTTTTTCTAAAAGTTCCGAAATAATTTTGCCTTTGGAGTTATTTTCTTGTACCGTTTCATCGATGTCTTTTTGTGACAACGAAAATAAGGCTACTTCAGCGCCTGAGATTAATGCTGAACAAAACAGCAAAATGGCAATTCCTGTAAAGCCAAATACTACATTAGCATCAATAGCGTAAGAAAAAAATAAACTGGGCTCTGGGTCCAAACTAGTTAAGATTAATTAAACAATCAAAATGGCAAATCATTAATAGGCAAGACATTATTTTCCGAGTCAAAATTAGTGTTTTTCGAGACATCAGCTACAGGAATTTGTTTGTTGTTTTCACTGTCTTTTTTTGTGGAAAGAAAAGTGAATTCGGTTACCTGAATTTCGGTGGTGTGTTTTGTACTTCCATCCTCTGATTGCCATTGACGGGACTTTATGCGCCCTTCCACATATATTTTATCTCCTTTAGAAAGGTATTTTTCACAAAGTTCAGCCGCTTTATTGCGTACTACCAAATTATGCCACTCTGTAGAAGTGATTTTTTCATTGGTAGTTTTGTTTATATACACTTCGTTTGTTGCCAACTGAAATCTTCCGATACAATTGCCTCCATCGAAATAATGCATTTTGACATCATCACCAAGAAAACCGATAAGCATAACTTTATTTAATGTTCCGTTCATTGTAGGATTTGGTATTTCTATCAAAGATACATTTTTTTAGAAACTCTATAAATCCTTTTCAATAAAATTATGAATCACAATTGGGAAAGGAAAAGTCTTCAAAGTTTCTCCATCAATTCCGTTTTCAATTGTTCCTTTTACAGATACTTTCCAAAACTTGATATGCAAATGCTGGTGTGACAATTTATGAATGATGCTTTTTTCGTTGTATTCTAACATGCTTATAATTTCGTATTGGTTGCCAAAATCCTTTTGAACCATAGCAACAACGCTATCAAAATCTTCTGTCGCATCGGTTTCTATCAAAGGGAATTCATATAAGTTGTGCCAAATTCCTTTGTCCGTTCGTTTCTGGATAATTGTATTTCCCGTTTCGTCTTCAAGAACCAAATAATTAAAATATCGGTTCCTAACTTTTAGTTTTTTGGACTTTACAGGCAACTGATCGACTTTGTTTTTTTGCAAAGCGGCGCAACTTTCGTTGAAAACACAAATGCCGCAATTTGGACTTTTAGGAACACATTGCAACGCACCAAACTCCATAATCGCTTGATTGAACGTTGCCGGATTATCTTTTGGCATGAGTTCGAAAGCCAAAGCTGCGAATTCTTTTTTGGCGGAAGCCTGAGCAATATCCGTATCAACATCAAAATAACGGGATAAAACCCGAAACACGTTCCCATCAACCACCGGAACGACTTCATTATAGGAGAAAGAAGCAATGGCCGCTGCGGTATATTCTCCTACTCCTTTTAATTTCAATAAGTCATTATAAGTTCCTGGGAAAACTCCCGATAAATCAAAAGCGATATGCTGTGCTGTTTTATGTAAATTTCGAGCTCTGGAATAATATCCTAATCCCTGCCAAAGTTTCAAAACTTGTTCTTCATTGGCTTTCGCCAAATCAAAAACGGTAGGAAAAGCGGTTGTAAAAGATAAAAAATAAGGCATTCCTTGTGCAACACGCGTCTGTTGTAACATGATTTCAGAGAGCCAAATAGGGTATGGATTAGTGGTATTCCTCCATGGCAAATCGCGTTTATTTTGTAAATACCATTGTATTAGCAAGTTAGAAAAAATCATGTTTTAATTATTTGTTAGCAAAAGTAAAAGTTTATGTGATTAAAATTTAATGAATTAGCTTGAATAATTGTTTTTTAAATTCCTATATTTGCAAACTCAAAAAAATAGTACAACATTATAAATAGGAAAGAAAATGACGAAAGCAGATATCGTAGCAAAAATTTCAGAAAAATTAGGTCTTGAAAAAGGAGATGTACAGGCAACTGTAGAGACTTTTATGAATGAAGTAAAAAATTCATTAGAAACTGGAGACAATGTTTATTTAAGAGGTTTTGGAAGTTTTATAGTGAAGACTAGAGCTGAGAAAACAGGAAGAAATATTTCTAAGAATACAACAATAAAAATTCCTGCACACAACATTCCTGCATTCAAACCTGCAAAAGTATTTGTAGAAGGAGTGAAAACAAATAACGAAGCAAAATAACAATATTAATTAATCATAAAATCTACAAGATATGCCAAGTGGTAAAAAAAGAAAGAGACATAAGGTAGCAACGCACAAACGCAAGAAAAGAGCGAGAGCTAACCGTCACAAAAAGAAAAAGTAGTTTTAAACTACTTTTTTCTTTTTAAACGTTCATTGAAATTGAGAATTAGTAATCAGTATTCAGTTTTTAGTATTCAGTTAACTGCGTACTTACCACTGCAAACTGCCAGCTAATTTTCCCCGGGTTCAATACCTGTTAAAATATTGTTTAATCCATTTGTTCGCCTTGGCGAATAGATAAAAAATTTACAGTGTGAATAAAGAATTAATCATTAGATCTAGTTCTGAAGCCGTAGATTTTGCCTTATTAAAAGATGGAAAACTAATTGAATTACACAAAGAAGAAGAAAAAAGCAACTTCCAGGTTGGTGATATTTTTATTGCCAAAATCAGGAAACCAGTTGCCGGATTGAACGCTGCATTTGTAAATGTAGGCTTCGAAAAAGATGCCTTTTTACATTATCATGATTTAGGTCCTAACTTATCTTCCCAACTGAAATTCATAAAACTTGTAAGCGCAGGTAAATTAAAAGATTTCTCCCTAAAAAACTTTCAGTTTGAAAAAGAAATAGACAAAGATGGTACCATTACTGATGTTTTGAGTTCCAATCAATCTGTTTTAGTACAAGTCGTCAAAGAACCTATATCTACAAAAGGACCAAGAATTAGCGCTGAGCTTTCTCTTGCCGGAAGATTTATAGTTTTGGTTCCGTTTTCTGACCGCGTTTCTATTTCACAAAAAATAGAAGACAAAAAAGAGAAAGAACGCTTGAAACGATTAGTACAATCCATCAAACCAAAAGGATTTGGTGTTATTGTTCGCACAGTAGCCGAAGGCAAAAATACAGCCGAATTAGAAAAAGATTTGCAGAACCTGCTCAGCAGATGGACTGCAATGTGTAAAAAATTACCAACTGCTCATCATCCGTCAAAAGTATTAGGAGAACTCAACAGAGCCTCTTCGATATTAAGAGACGTTTTCAACGATACCTTTAGCGGTATTCAGATAGATGACGAAGAGTTGTACAACCAAACAAAGGATTATTTGCAAGAAATTGCACCATCCAAACAATCAATTGTTAAGTTTTATCAATCAAAAGACACACCTATTTTTGAGAAATACAACATAGAGAGACAAATCAAAACTTCTTTTGGAAAAACAGTATCCATGAGTAAAGGAGCTTATCTTATTATCGAACACACTGAAGCTTTGCACGTCATTGACGTAAACAGCGGAAACCGTTCTAATAAAGCCACCAACCAGGAAGATACCGCCATGGAAGTCAATATGATTGCAGCTGCCGAAATCGCAAGACAATTACGTCTTCGTGATATGGGTGGTATAATTGTAATCGATTTTATCGATATGTCAAATCCTGAAAATCGTAAAGTGTTGTTCGATTTCTTGAAAGAAGAAATGAGCGATGATAAAGCAAAACACAAGATCTTACCCCCAAGTAAATTTGGATTAGTTCAAATTACAAGACAAAGAGTAAGACCTGAAGTAAATATTAAAACTAGAGAAGAAGATCCAAACAATGAAAGCGGCGAAATTGAAGCGCCAATTCAAATCATTGATAAAATTGCTTTTGATCTAGAAAGAGTATTAAAAAACCACAAAGATGTTGTGCTTAACGTACATCCTTTTGTGGCCGCATACCTTACCAAAGGTTTTCCATCATTACGTTCAAAATGGTTTCTTGAACATAAAAAATGGGTGAAAATTATACCTCGTGATGCTTACACGTATTTAGAATATCATTTCTACGACAAAAAAGAAAATGCTGTCATAGAATAAAAATAAAAACCGCCTTTCGTGAGATTGGCGGTTTTTTTGTGCGTCATTGCGAGATTCTTCGAAGCAATCTGTAATTTATAATTTATTTGTTTTTAAGAGCTATTTCCAGCTATCCATTACAATCTTTTCTTTTTTAAAGAAAAAAAGAAAAGGATTTTCACTGCTATCTGGGCTAGGGCATTCGTTTATAATATCACTTCCTTCTCTCCGCAAAAAATCGCTTCATCAACTCCGAAGCTTCATTTGCCAGAACTCCAGAAACAACGGTAGTTTTAGGATGCAATTGCGTTCCCATTTTTACAAAACCGCGATTTTCATCGCTAGCACCATACACAATTTTCGAAATTTGACTCCAGTACAAAGCGCCGGCACACATCTGACAAGGTTCCAGTGTGACATAGAGTGTACAACCTATTAAATATTTCCCACCAAGATAATTAGCAGCAGCAGTGATTGATTGCATTTCGGCGTGGGCCGTAACGTCATGTAATAATTCGGTTAAATTATGACTTCTGGCAATGACCTTATTATCAATGACAATTAGAGCGCCAACAGGAATTTCGCCTTTTTCAAAAGCCATTTCAGCTTCCTGCAAAGCTTTTTTCATGAAATATTCGTCGGTAAATGGGTTTATCATACAGCAAAAGTAAGGATTTGAAATAATTTTCGTTAGTTTTATAATCAGAAACGTAAAGTATGGTAAGGAAATATAAAATCACAATTTCGGAACCTTGTCAAGAGGATTGGAACAAAATGACTCCAAATGACCAAGGTCGTTTTTGTATGAGTTGCGCTAAAACTGTTGTAGATTTTACTGCAATGTTACCTGAAGAAGTGCAGCATTTTTTCATCCAAAATCAAAACCAGAATATCTGTGGTAGAATGAGAAAATCGCAATTAGATTCGATTACCATTCAAATCCCGAGTCGTGCACTTTATATTCAAACTCAGTATCACAAAATGTTTTTGTTAGCATTGTTTATCACAATGGGAACCACTTTGTTTAGTTGTGCCGATAAAAATGGAAACAAACAAAAAATTGATGCTGTTGAAGTGGTTAAAGACAGTACAAAAGCATCTCGTATAACTGTTGGCATGATGTTGCCAGAAAAAAACAATACCCAAAACCATGTTCAACCTCTAGCACCAGCAACCAACGTAAATCATGTAAAATTTATAAATCCCCAAACAATTGCTTGCGAAGAAACAACAAAGAACGAGACTGCTGTTGAAGATTTAATTTACAATGGAGGTATTGGTTTCGAATTCCCTCCAGAATACAATGGCGGGATTGAAAAATTTTATACTTTTTTTAAAGAAGAGTTCAAACATCCAGAAAATATAAAAAATAAAATTACCGAAATCTCAATCTCATTCGTTGTCGATAAAGACGGCTCATTAACCTATGTCAAACCCCAATCTGAAATTGACGAAGCTTTAGAAAGTGAAATTATTAGAGTTTTGAAATTATGTCCTAAATGGAAACCAGGTGAACAAAATGGTAAAAAAACACGAACATTATACACTGCACCTATTTCTTTGATCTAAACAAAATAGTTTTGACAAAACATATTTATACCATAACTAATCGTAGCTGTTTCAAAAAGCAGCCAATCTAGACTTAGTTGACCTATTTAATAACTACCTGTATATCGTAAGACTGGTATTAGAATCGTCTTAAATTGAAAAAAAGATTCCAATTTAAAACCGTAAATTTGCTTTTTATAAAACAATGAAAAACAATTTACTTTCAAACATCAATAACCCAACCGATTTACGCTTGCTTGACGAAGCGCAACTTCCTCAAGTTGCCCAAGAATTACGCGGTTTTATTATCGACGTTGTAGCTGTAAAAGAAGGTCATCTCGGCGCAAGCTTAGGAATCATCGAATTGACAATTGCCTTGCATTATGTTTTTGACACACCAAACGATTTATTGATTTGGGACGTAGGTCATCAAGCCTACGGCCATAAAATACTGACCGGTCGAAGAGAAAATTTTCATACCAACAGGCAACTCGGCGGTATTTCCGGTTTCCCAAAAAGAAGTGAGAGTATTTACGATGCTTTTGGCGTAGGCCACTCCTCTACTTCCATTTCGGCAGCTTTAGGAATGGCAATTGCCTCTAATTTGAAAGGCGACTTCAATAAACAACACATTGCGGTGATTGGAGATGCTTCCATTGTATCAGGAATGGCTTTTGAAGGATTAAATCACGCCGGGGTTACCGATGCTAATTTATTGGTTATTCTTAATGATAATGCTATTGGAATTGACCCAAGTGTAGGTGCTTTGAAACAATACCTCACTGCCGTAAAAGCTGGAAAAAATCCGAGGCAAAACAACATGATTAAGTCTTTGAATTTTAATTATTCAGGTCCAATAGACGGTCATGATATTTTTACTGTCATCAAAGAATTGAAACGTTTACAAAAAACCAAAGGACCAAAATTCCTTCATATCATTACCACCAAAGGAAAAGGACTGCAACAAGCCGAAGAAAATCAGGTAAAATATCATGCACCCGGAAAATTTGACGCTGCAACAGGAGAAATTCACATCAAATCCGAAGAAAATCTACCTCCAAAATATCAGGATGTTTTTGGCTTGACCGTATTGGATTTAGCCAAAAAAAATGAAAAAATTATAGGAATTACGCCTGCAATGCCATCTGGAAGCTCCTTGAAATTTATGATGGAGGCTTTTCCAAAACGTGCTTTTGATGTAGGAATCGCCGAGCAACACGCTGTGACTTTAGCAGCCGGAATGGCAACTCAAGGAATGGTCGTTTTTTGCAACATTTACTCCACTTTTTTACAAAGAGGATACGATCAGGTGATTCACGATGTGGCTTTACAGAATCTTCCAGTAATTTTTTGTTTGGATAGAGCCGGTTTAGTGGGAGAAGACGGCGCAACGCATCACGGTGTTTTCGATTTGGCTTATTTACGTTGCATTCCTAATATGATTGTTTATGCGCCTCGCAACGAAATAGCATTACAAAATATTTTATACACCGCACAATTGGGATTAGATCATCCTATCGCTATCCGTTATCCAAGAGGGCGCGGTGTTATTGCCGATTGGCAGACGCAACATCTTGGAACGTATAAAAAAATAGAAATTGGAAAAAGTGCTTGTATAAAAGAAGGTTCAAAAGTAGCCGTTTTATCCAATGGAACTATTGGCAATAATGTCATTTTGGCTATAGCCAAAATAAAGCATCCAGAAACCATTGCACATTACGACTTTCCATTTGTTAAACCATTAGACGAAAATGCATTACACACCATTTTTACAGAATTCGCAACAATAATTACTATAGAAGATGGTGCCGTAAAAGGCGGTTTTGGAAGTGCGATTCTGGAGTTCGCCTCAAAAAACAATTATACTTCAAAAGTAACCGTTCTAGGCATTCCTGATGAGTTTATCGAGCAAGGAACTGTAGCTGAATTACAACAATACTGCAAAATTGACGTTAAAAGTCTTGAAATACTTTTTTCGAGTTATTAAAATAATTATTTTGCAACCTTAAACACAACTAGTCCAAAATGAAATTATTAACCTGCACACTCCTTGTACTTACTTTTACAATCTCATTTAATAGTTTCTCCCAAGAAATAAGAATCACACCGTTATCTGACACACTTAGACCTATAACAACGCTTTCTACAGCAAACAAACCGTTGAAAGTAGCATTTAAAATACAAACTCTGACGTATTATCTTCCATTATCCCATTGGAGTAAAAAAAACAGTTTAGGTTTTGACATCTCTGAAGTTGCCTTTGTCAACTGGAGTGCAGGGGGAACAAGTTCGATTTCAGGATTGTTTAAAGGAAAATTTCATAGAGTTTACGCCAGGAGCAATTACAACTGGTCGAATGAATTAATCGTTAAATACGGTTTGAATAAACAAGACGGAATCGACATACGAAAAACAGAAGATGCGATACAATTAAACTCCACATTTGGCTTCAGAAAAGACACTCTTTCTAACTGGTATCATTCGGCTAAATTCAATTTTAATACGCAATTCACAAATGGTTATGCGTATCCAAATACTGAAAAAGCAATCTCAAAACCTTTTGCTCCAGCTTATATTTTTATGGGAGTAGGTGCTGAAAACATTGATAAAGAAAAGAAAAGAACATTTTATATCTCGCCATTTACATTTAAAACAACCTTAGTTTTAGATCAAAGATTGGCAGATCAAGGTGCTTTTGGTGTTACCAAGGCTACCTATGACCTGGAAGGAAATCTACTCACCGAAGGAGAAAGATCAAAAATGGAACTTGGTTTTTTAATAACCAATAAATACAAAAAAGAAATCTTCAAAAATATCAATCTGGAAAATCGTCTAAGCTTATATTCTGATTATGTAAATCGTTTTGGAAACATAGATGTAGATTGTGACTTTCTAGTAGAACTTGTGGTGAATCAATATGTAAAAGCCAATATTGGAGCACATGTTATCTATGACGATGATATCAAATCTAAAAGAGAAATTGCTGGAATACAAGTAACTGAAGGTCCAAAAACTCAGGTCCGCCAAGCGATTGGTGTTGGGATTGAATATATTTTTTAAAAATTAATTCTTCTTTCTACCATTAATAGTTTCAAATAATTCGAGCGCATTCCCATCTGTCAAAAGTGACACATAATGGCAAATATGAAGTAATCTACCATATAGATTCTCTTTTTCCAAATGATGTTTCTCAGGCAACATTTTCAGGATTAAGGAATCATAGTTGGACGCGTTTCCGTTGAATTTATTATTGAAAGCCGTTATGAATTTATCCAATAAGGTTTGTATAATTTGGTACCCAACAATTTCTTTCTCGATGACTTCACGGCTTTGGTAAATATTTTTAACGCTGATTTTAATGATATCATCCATCTGCGCTTTGTACTTGCTTTTATCCATGATGGCAAACGGGAATTTACCATCCATAATTAATGCTTCATTTTCGATAAAAACTTTCACAGCATCATTAATTAAACTACCAATTGCCAAAGCACGCAAATAACTGATTCTATCTTCTTTGGTTTCTAAAGTTTTGTATTTAGAGGTGTCAATACTGTCTTTTACCAATTTTATCAAATATTCTAAAGCAAAATCTTCAGAAACTAATCCTAAATTAATACCGTCTTCAAAATCAATAATGGTGTAACAAATATCATCCGCAGCTTCTACTAAATATGCCAAAGGATGTCTTTCGAAACCTATATTATCTCCGGATTTATTTGGAATCAAACCCATATCAGAAGCCACATCTTGAAAAAAAGCTTTTTCGGTTTGAAAGAAACCGTATTTTTTATCGGCAATGTCTTTAGTTGGTTTTTTAGGCAAGCTTTCTTTTGGATACTTCATGAAAGCACCAAGAGTAGCATAGGAAATTCGAAGTCCGCCTTCAATTCCGGGGCGACTAGCCGTCAGTACTGAAAACCCATTGGCATTCCCTTCAAAATCAATTAAATCCTGCCATTCTTTTGCAGTAAGCTGATCTTTGTATTGCTGTCCTTTTCCAATCGAAAAATATTCTCCAATCGCTTTTTCACCAGAATGTCCAAAAGGTGGATTTCCAATATCATGCGCCAAGGATGCCGCGGCAACAATAGCGCCAAAATCATTCATATGATATCCGTGAACTTCTTTTAAGTGTGGATATTTTTCGATAATTTTTTTACCGACTAATCGTCCTAAAGAACGCCCTACAACCGAAACTTCCAAACTATGTGTCAATCTGGTATGCACAAAATCAGTTTTTGACAATGGAATAACCTGTGTTTTATCCTGTAAACTTCTAAAAGCGGAGGAGAAGATGATACGGTCATAGTCAACTTCAAAACCCAAACGGGTATCGTCTTGTTCTACACGTAATCTTTTGCCTTTGTCGCCTTGTCGTCTTAGTGATAAAAGTTGTTCCCAGTTCATTATGATTTATGATTTCAGATTAACGAATTTTGATTTCAGATTTAAAAGAACCAAAAATACATTTTAATTTAAGATTTTCTTAAGCAACAGTGTATTCGTTTTTAAAGGAACTATTATTAAACTACAATTTCATCCGATGGATCAAGCAATTTCTTTTTTTTTACAAATTCATGCTTTTTCACCACATACGTAACGGACAATGTATCATGCCATCCTCGCTCAGCCATTAAAAAAGAAAAAGGCTCCAAAGGAATTAATCTCGATACTGTACGTATAATAATGCTTTTCATATTGGGTTTTGAACCGTCGTTTTTTACAACTAGTGTTTTTGTAAAATATTTAGCGAAGGTTCTGGAGAAATACATTTCGGTAATTGAGTAATAAAAAAACAGGATAATCAGTCCAAAAAAGAAGCTTTCGATTGGGCTCAATGATGAAACCCAATTCGACGCAGCATAACTATGGGTCAAATCTCCTATTATAATGATGGTGGTGCCAATGGTGATTTCGATGATATAAATAATCAATACATCGATAATGAAATTCAGGAGACGCTGGCTTTTGGAAGCTAATAAATCATCTGTAACAGTAAATTTTTTATTTTCCATAGTAGTTCATATAAAAAATGATTACTTATAATGATAACTACCTCAAATATAGTGAATTATTTACAAATTTAAGAAGTAACTTCCTGATATTTTAGCCACTAATTACAGTGGAAATCCTTTTTATTTTTTCTTTAAAAATAAAAATATTGCAACGAAAAGCGGGACACGAGCGAAGCGAACTGACGAAGTAAATAGCTCCAAAAAAAGCAGCTATCATTACAATAACTGCTTAAAATTTCTCCTTAACCAAAATGACTACAGGTTTATTTATTACTGATTCTCGATCAAAAATCAAAAATCGTCAATCATCATTCTTAAATCTTTAAGATCCACACATTTCACATTCGTCTGGACCGGCATTTTTAGACAATTCAATCATTGCTCTGTATTCTTCAGCCGTCATTTCTACTGCTTCAGCGACAACAGGAACAGCGATTGGTTGTTCTTTCACTTCAATTGGATCTGCTTTTTTATCATTGTTCAATGTAAATTTAATCGCATCCACCGCAGCTTTTGTTCTTAAATAATACATTCCCGTTTTCAATCCGGATTGCCAAGCATAGAAATGCATCGATGTCAATTTAGAATAATTGGCATTTTGCATGAATAAGTTCAACGATTGTGATTGATCCACAAAATAACCACGTTGACGTGACATATCGATAATGTCTTTCATGGACATTTCCCAAACGGTTTTGTACAATTCTTTCAAGTCTTGAGGGATATCAAGCGCTTGAACTGAACCGTTATTTCGCATTAATTCTTGTTTCAAGGTTTCGTTCCACAAACCGCGTTCCACTAAATCGTGTAACAAATGTTTGTTTACCACAATAAACTCACCCGAAAGTACTCTTCTGGTGTAAATATTAGAAGTATATGGTTCGAATGCTTCGTTGTTACCCAAGATTTGAGAAGTCGAAGCCGTTGGCATTGGCGCTACTAATAATGAGTTTCTAACACCATGTTTCATCACTTCTTTTCTCAAGGAAGCCCAGTCCCAACGACCAGATAATTCCTCATCTTTCATTCCCCACAAATTGAACTGAAATTCTCCTTGTGACATTGGTGAACCTTCAAAAGTAGAATACGGTCCTTCTTCTTTGGCCATTTCCATAGAAGCGGTAACTGCTGCAAAATATAAAGTTTCAAAAATATCCTGGTTCATTTTTTTAGCTTCGTCACTCGTAAACGGCAAGCGCAACATAATAAAAGCATCGGCTAGTCCTTGTACTCCTAGACCAACTGGTCTGTGACGCATATTTGAGTTTTCAGCTTCTTTTACCGGATAATAATTTCTGTCAATAACTTTATTCAAGTTTCTGGTTACACGTTTGGTAACGGTGAACAACAAATCGTGATTGAATTTTTTGTTTTCCACAAACATTGGCAACGAAAGTGAAGCCAGGTTACAAACCGCAATTTCATCTTTCGAAGTGTATTCCATAATCTCCGTACACAAATTCGAAGAACGAATTGTACCTAGATTTTTTTGGTTTGATTTTCTGTTGGCAGCATCTTTATACAACATGTAAGGTGTTCCAGTTTCGATTTGCGATTCCAGAATTTTCTCCCACAATTCATGCGCTTTGATGGTTTTTCTACCTTTTCCGGCTTTTTCGTAATCCGTGTACATTTTTTCGAAATCGTCTCCATAAACGTCATACAATCCAGGACATTCATTAGGACACATTAAGGTCCAATAACTGTCTTCTTGTACTCTTTTCATAAACAAATCCGAAGTCCACATCGCAAAAAACAAATCTCTTGCACGCATTTCTTCTTTTCCAGTATTCTTTTTCAAGTCTAGGAATTCAAAGATATCCGCATGCCAAGTTTCGATATAAATAGCAAAACTACCTTTACGTTTTCCTCCTCCTTGATCCACATAACGCGCTGTATCATTGAAAACACGCAACATAGGAACAATTCCGTTAGACGTTCCGTTAGTACCGCGAATATAAGAACCAGTTGCTCTTACATTGTGAATAGAAAGTCCAATTCCACCTGCTGATTGCGAGATTTTAGCCGTTTGTTTCAACGTGTCATAAATCCCATCAATACTATCGTCTTGCATTGCCAAAAGGAAGCAAGAGGACATTTGAGGTTTTGGAGTTCCGGCATTAAATAAAGTTGGAGTTGCATGTGTAAAGAACTTTTTCGACATTAAGTCGTAGGTTTCTATTACTGATTTCAAATCGTCTAAGTGAATCCCAACAGACACACGCATCAACATGTGTTGCGGACGCTCAACAATTTTACCGTTTATTTTTAGCAAATACGATCTTTCCAAGGTTTTAAAACCAAAATAATCGTAGTTGAAATCTCTATTGTATATAATATGTGAGTCTAAAAACTCCGCATTGTCCATAATCACTTTATGTACTTCCTCAGAAAGCAACGGCGCATATTGACCGTTTCTTGGATTTACATAATTAAACATATCATTCATCGTTTCCGAGAATGATTTTTTGGTATTCGAATGTAAATTTGAGATTGCAATACGAGCTGCTAATTGTGCATAATCAGGATGCGCAATAGTCATCGAAGCCGCAGTTTCGGCAGCAAGATTATCCAATTCAGATGTCGAAACACCATCATAAAGTCCTTCAATTACGCGCATTGCCACTTTCACGGCATCAACCAAATCATTCAAACCATAACATAGTTTTTTAATTCTGTCAGTGATTTTGTCGAACATTACAGGCTCTTTGTGCCCATCTCTTTTAACTACATACATACGCTTAATTGTTTTAAAAAACAGAAAATCCCTTTCCCGTTTTTGAGTATTTGTTTCATTTTTTTGGGAAGCTAATCCCGCTGTCATTCCAATCTTTCTAGTCCTGAAAAAAGTTCAGGACTAGAAAGGATATTCCCTTCCATCGGGGCTAAAACACCCGATGATGCGATAACGACTTTCTAAAAATCAGCGTCAAAACTAATTTTCTGAGCATCTTCATCGGTATTCATAACACCTGCTTTTTGATATTCGGCAACTTTCTTTTCAAAGAAGTTTGTTTTCCCTTGAAGCGAAATCATATCCATAAAATCAAAAGGATTTGAAGTGTTGTATTCTCTCTCGCAACCTAATTCAACTAATAATCTGTCCGCAACAAATTCTAAATATTGTGTCATTAACACTGCATTCATTCCTATTAAACTCACAGGAAGGGATTCAGTGATAAATTCTCTTTCAATATTCAAAGCATCAACAATAATGCTTCTAATTCTTTCTTTTGGAACTTTATTTACTAAATGGTGGTTGTGCAAGTGTACTGCAAAATCACAGTGCACTCCTTCGTCGCGAGAAATCAATTCGTTAGAAAACGTCAATCCTGGCATCAATCCACGTTTTTTCAACCAATAAATAGAACAAAACGCTCCCGAAAAGAAGATTCCTTCCACAGCTGCAAAAGCAATCAAACGTTCCGCAAACGAATCAGATTCAATCCATTTCAAAGCCCAATCCGCTTTTTTCTTAATCGCCGGAAAAACTTCTAAAGCATTGAACAATTCATCTTTCTCCGCTTCGTCTTTCACATAGGTATCAATCAATAATGAATACGTTTCACTGTGAATGTTTTCCATCATGATTTGAAAACCGTAAAAGAATTTTGCTTCAGCATATTGCACTTCGTTCACAAAATTTTCAGCTAAATTCTCATTTACAATTCCGTCAGAAGCAGCAAAAAAAGCAAGAATGTGTTTTACAAAATAACGTTCCTCATCAGAAAGTTTGTTATTCCAGTCATTTAAATCTTGTGACAAATCGATTTCTTCAGCAGTCCAGAAACTAGCTTCCATACTTTTATAAAATTCCCAAATATCATGGTGTTTAATTGGAAAAATCACGAAACGATTTTTATTTTCTTGTAAAATTGGTTCAAGTTGTGCCATTATAGTAGTTTGTTTTTTTGAGATTTTAACTAAATTTTATGCTTTCTGTGGATTACAAAGATTGTGAAATATTGCCGAAATTAAAAGTCAAACTTATTCACAATCGGCCATAGTTTTTAACAAACGAAAAGAATTGAGGTATTTTTCATGTGGATTTTAAATAACTAAAAATCAGTATTTTAAAATTTAAAAAAAGAGTTGAAGTACCGTAAAATATAGGGCTTTAAAAACAGCAAACAAGAAAATTTGCATTTATTTTAGATTTATTTTTTGAGTTCTTGTGCAACTATTTCAAGCTCCGCATACCAGTCCTCACCAAACTTTCTAACCAAAGCTTCTTTGACAAATTTATACACTGGCACCTCAAGCTCCTGACCTAAGGAACAGGCCGGATCACAAATATCCCATTTGTCATAATTAACGGCAGCAAACTCCGTGAAATCCTTCACACGAATAGGATATAAATGACAAGAAACAGGTTTTTTCCAGTCAATTACGCCTTGATTGTACGCTTGCTCGATACCGCATAAAGCTGTTTTACCGTCAAACATTACGTAAGCACAATCTTTATTATCAATCAGTGGCGTTTCAAGATCACCATCAGTTCCTTTTGTCCAAGTTCCTTGGGCTTCGATAGCCGCAATTCCTTGTTTGCGTAAAAATGGTTTTACTTTAGGATAGATTTCTTCTAATATCTTAGTTTCCCCAACGCTCAATGGAGCTCCAGCATCACCATCAACACAACAAGCCCCTTTACAGGCTGACAAATTGCAAACAAAATCTTTTTCGAGTATGTCTTCTGAGACGATGGTTTTTCCTAATTGAAACATTATTTTGGGATACTGAGATTATAAAGTGCAAAGGTAGTCAAAGTAAATTGTAATTTTTCAGATAAAAACCAACTTTAACTTTTCGGAAAACCAACGAAACAACTGACTCTTTGAGCACACTAACAAACTAATATTAAACAAGATAGAATTAAAACAAACAAGAAATCAATTGAAAATCAGTAAGTAAAAAAATGAATCAGAATTGTTGTAATAAAATTTAATTTTAATCAAAAATCTACCGAAAAGTTTAACTTTGCAAACAAAAAAATTATGTTTGAAATCGATTTTAGAGAAATAATTACGGTTGGAATGGTCCTTTTTGCCGTAATTGATATCGTGGGAACCATTCCTATTATTGTTGATTTAAGATCAAAACATGGACACATAGAATCTGAAAAAGCTTCAATAGTAGCGGGTATAATCATGATTGTTTTCCTTTTTGTGGGAGAAGAATTATTGAATTTAATAGGGATTGATGTAAACTCTTTTGCGGTTGCAGGTTCATTTGTATTATTCTTTCTGGCATTAGAAATGATTTTAGGGATTCGCATCTACCGCGATGAAGAAGCAAGTTCTGCATCTATTGTCCCTTTGGCGTTTCCTTTGATAGCCGGAGCCGGAACAATGACTACTTTACTATCTTTACGTTCCCAATTTTCTACTATAAATATTGTTATCGCAATAATTTTGAATATTATTCTGGTATATATCGTTTTGAAATCATCATCTAAAATTGAAAAAATACTAGGAGAAAATGGACTTGGCGTCATTCGAAAGACTTTTGGCGTTGTACTTCTTGCGATTGCTGTTAAATTATTCGCTGCGAATGTTAAAGGTTTGTTCGTCTAAAATAAATTTTCATAAATTTACCCCCTAAGATAATTTTAAAAGATAATCTGATTTTAAGCTGACATGTGTTACTAAAATAAAAAATCTGTTTCTTTTATATCAAAAACAAAAACGTATTATGAAAATTTTCACTAACATCTTGGTGTTTTTAGCAATAGCACTAATCATATTTAATGTTACTTTGTTGGATTTTAGAAATCCATTTCAAGGAGATAGCGTAGTTGCTTTTATTGGAATTGCTGCTTCTTTTTGTGCCGTTTTGATTCTTCTGATTTTTAAAATGGCAAAAAAGATTGAAGAGAAATCAAACGACCAACTGTAATAATGTTTGATGTTCTCATCGTTGGCGGTGGCGTTTCTGGAATTTCATGCGCACTCGTTTTGGGTTCTGCAAAAAACAAATCCTTTGTCACTGACAAAAGAATTGGCATTTTCACCCATCAAAAAACATCATCTCTTCAAGAAGCACTGTTTAATAATGCTTACGGAATCCCTTCAGGGAAATTAGGCTCTGAATTATTGGAGGAAAGCATCGAACATCTTTCGAAAGCGTATCCCCATATCACTCAAATTCCAGGGGAAAAAGTACTTAAAATTGAAGGACAATTTCCTGAATTTACAGTCATCACAAACAAGAATTCTTACCAAACAAAAACAATTGTCATAGGCATAGGATCCGCAAATTCTTTTGCAATAGATGGATTGATGCATTATGTGGAACCCCATCAAAAATCCCTTCCCGAAAAACAACGAATTCAACTAAAGAACAGCGACCACAAAGTGGCTGAAGGAATTTATGCCATAGGAACTTTAGCGGGTTGGAGAAGCCAACTGGCCATTGCTGCCGGTAGTGGCGCTGCCGTTGCAACGGATATTCTTACGTTATGGAATGACGGCGTGCAAACTCATGCACACGACAGTATCAGGTAAATAGATTTTCATTCTGGAAAATCTCAAGAAAAATAGTGGTAGGTTTACATTTTCAATATATTTTTTATGTTATCACTATTATTGGGCTTGACCAGGCTAATTGTTTTTATAGTATTCGTTTCCTTTTTTTCGATTCTTTTCTATTTGACGAGTTTCTTTTGCAGCGAAGAAATGAATTCCAAAAGAGCACTTCATCTACGCGATTTTTTAATTCGGGTGTCCAATTACATTTTAGGCATTCGCACCATCATTTATGGAGAAAAACCCACGATACAAGGACTGATTGTAGCCAATCACCGTTCTTATTTTGACCCAATTGTCATTGTAAATCAAATACATGCTTTTCCTGTAGGGAAGAAAGAAGTTGCGTCATGGCCTATGATTGGCTACATCTGTAAAATATCGGGTGTTTTATTTGTAGATAGAAAATGCCAAAAGAGCAGACAAGAAACTGCCGAAAATATTCGTGAAGTTCTGGCCAAAGGATATTCTATCATTAATTTTCCGGAAGGCACAACCGATGTTTTGCCAACGACTGTAGATTTCAATTATGGCTCGTTTGTAATGGCCACGAAGATTAAATCTGCCGTTATTCCAATTGCCATTGATTATAAAGAAAAAACGGATGCTTTTGTTGGAGACGACACTTTCATTCCGCATTTTTTAAAATCCTTTGGAAAATGGACTACTGAAATTAAAATGACTTATTTTCCTCCTATTTATTCTGAAGATGCAACCTATTTATTAAACACATCTAAGAAAATGATAGACGATGAACTCATTCGGTACAGGAAAGATTGGGACAATGAAAATTAGTTGTTTTTAAACAATATTTTTCTTCACAATTACTTCTTAGAAACAGCTTTAATCATCGCATCTTCTTTCAATACAATCTCATAATAATAGCTTTCCCCATACAATTGTCGGGCAAATTCAGCAGCCAAGTATCTTTTTACCAATGACTTGCTTTTTCCAAAATTTAAATCCAATCCGTTTCCGAAAATAAATTTTTGAAACGAATTAAAATACAAATCCGTTTCATTCATTTTAGTTTTGAATTGTTCAAAGTTAAGTCCTTTAAAAGCGCTTCGGTTTTTATCTAATTGTTCGAAAACAAAATTGCCCACAATTCCCGATTGCAATAAATAAGCCGTACTTTCATTTCCATGTTCTACTTCAAGCGGTACAAAAACATCAGGGACAATTCCGCCGCCACCGTATACAATTTTACCTTTTTTAGTTTTGAATTTTAAAGTATCCGAAACTTTTATACTGTCTTTTTCATACAATTCTCCATTTCCAAAACGAGCTTCTGATTCTTTAAAATACGCCTCATTTCCTTTCGAATATGGTTTTTGAATCGAACGCCCCGTTGGCGTGTAATATCTGGCAATAGTCAATCGAACGGCCGAACCATCGGCAAAATCCATTTCACGTTGCACCAATCCTTTTCCAAAAGAACGGCGCCCCACAATAGTTCCTCTGTCATTATCCTGAATGGCGCCCGCTAGAATCTCACTGGCAGAAGCGCTGTTTTCATTGATTAAAACAAACACATTTCCGTTTTCGAAACTGCCTTTTTTGGTGGCAAATGTCTTGTCTATATTCCCATTTTTATTTTTAGTAAAAACAATCAACTGCTTGTCTGTCAATAATTCATCGGCAATAGCAATTGCTTCTTCCATATAACCGCCACCATTATCGCGAACATCAATTACAAGTGATTTTGCTCCTTGTTGTTTCAGTTTAGTTAAACCCGCCATAAACTCTCTGTACGTAGTTTCGGCAAATCTATTTATTTTTATATAACCGGTTTTATCACTCAAAAGTAAAGCGGCATCGACACTTTTTAGAGGAATAACATCCCGTTTTATTTTTACTTTAAGTTTTTTACCTTCCGATTTTCTGTAGATAGTAAGCTCAATATCAGAACCTACTGTTCCTTTTAATTTAGAATACAAACTGTCACTTGGTAATTTTCGTCCAAATAATTTTGTTTTATCAGCATACAAAATTCGGTCACCAGCCTTTATTCCAGCTTTTGCCGAAGGGCCATTTTCAACCGGTCTTATAACTGCAACTGAATCATTATACATATAGAAATTCACGCCTATTCCTACGAAATTACCTTTCATGCTTTCTACCACTTCTAGCTGATCGCTTGGCGGAATATAAACTGAATGCGGATCGAGTTGCGCCAGAATATTATCTACGGTAAGGTTTACAATAGAATCCGTGTTGATATCATCGACATATTCATTATCTATAAAATCAATTAATTTGTTGAGTTTGCTTCTAGAATTATTTCTGTCTGCAAAATCAGCTGCGTTAGGAAAATTCAACATTCCGCCCAGCACAACTCCCAGAGCGAGTGTTGAGAAAATAATAATGGGCAAATATTTTACGTTATATTTCATACGAAGACAATAATTATTCTTCTAAAACTGGGATGTGTTCTACTTCTACTCCTGCTTTTATAAGGAACTGAATTCCTGAATCATCGCGGTATCCATTGTGATACACTACTCTTTTTATTCCGGATTGATGAATCAATTTACTGCACTCTTTACAAGGCGAAAGCGTAATGTACAAGGTTGCGCCTTCACACGATTGTGTAGATCGTGCCACTTTAAGAATCGCATTTGCTTCGGCATGTAAAACATCCCAACGCGTCAGTCCTTCATCATCTTCACAACAATTTTCAAAACCAGTTGGAGTTCCGTTATAACCATCAGAGATTATCATTCTATCTCGCACAATAATCGCACCAACTTGCTTGCGTTTACAATAGGACAGCAAACTCCATTCTTTGGCAATTCTAAGATACGCTTTATCGTATTTATTTAATTTTTTTTCGTTCATTTTTTATCTAATCCAGATTTCACTTTCAACAATCAATGGTATCACTACCCCTATAATAAATGCCGACATCACTAAAGTCCAATCGCGTTTTGAGAATCTAAAAACGGTTTGAACAATATACGACAAAATCAAAACCACAAAAACCACTACAATCTGGGCCGCTTCTATTCCTAATGCAAACTCTGACAATGGCAATATTTTAGAAGTGGCATCACCTCCAAGAATCGATTTGAAATAATTTGAAAAGCCCAATCCATGAATTATTCCAAAGAAAAGTGTGATGAAAAACACCAAATTTATACTTTCTTTTTTGCTTGATTTTCCCGCCGTAAAAAGATTAAACAACGCCGTTATTAATATCGTTATTGGAATTAATAATTCAACAACATTCACTTTAATCGCAATTATACCAAAAACGGAAAGCAATAAAGCCACCGTATGTCCAATGGTGAAAAGCGTTACCAAAAGCACAATTCGCTTCCAATCCTTAAAAGAGAAAGGAATTGCTAATGCTATTAAAAATAAAACATGATCATAAGCATGAATATCTAAAACGTGTTTTAATCCTATTTGAAAGTAAATCCAAAATTCTGACATAGGTAATTTATTAGGTTGATAAAGGGGTTGTAAACTTACGATTAATTTTGAAAATGATTGATTTGATTATTTAAATAAATGCAATTCAAAAGAGATCAAATTCAAAGAAAAAATATAAAAAAATTAAAATCATTAATTTAAAAATAGATTTATCTTTGTAAGATAAAAAAACAATAATTATGTCATTTTCAGATTTATTTGATAGCGAATTCAAACAAAGAAATAAAGGTCATTTTTCAGCTATTGTTCGTGTAGCACTTGCTGACGATAAGTTTGCTCCGGAAGAAAAACTATTTTTAGACAAACTGGCTGTTCGATTAGAAATTTCTCAAGCAGAATATGAAGAAATTTTAGAAAACCCATTAAAATATCCTATAAACCCTCCTTATTTACATGAGCAAAGACTGGAGCGTTTGTTTGATTTAGCAAGAATGGTTCACGTTGATCATCAATTAGGTGACACACAAGAATTATTATTAAGAAAAATTGGAGTAGCACTAGGCTTTAATGCTGAAAATGTAGATTATATTATACATAAAGCACTTAAATTAGTAGATAGAAAAGTAGATTTAGATACTTTCCTTTTCGAAATGCAAAACATGAACAAGTAATTGTAAAGTATAAAAAAAGCTCCCAGAAATCTGGGAGCTTTTTTTATTAAACATGCATTTTAGTATTTGCTTAATTTCGCTTTATGCATAAATTCTTCCGCTTTTTCTACCATGTTGTAGCTTCCACAAAAGAACGGCACCCTTTCATGTAATTCTGTTGGTTCAATTTCCATGATTCTGTTAAATCCATCAGAAGCTTTTCCTCCGGCTTGTTCAGCAATAAAAGCTAACGGATTGCATTCGTAGAGCAAACGTAATTTCCCTTTTGGTGCTTTGGAACTTGTAGGATACAAATAAATTCCGCCTTTAATCATATTTCTATGAATATCAGAAACCAAACTTCCTATATATCTTGAAGTATACGGTCTGTCTCCTTCTTCTAACTGGCAATATTTTATGTAATCTTTTACTCCTTGCGGAAAATGAACATAATTCCCTTCGTTGATGGAATAAATATGACCGTCTGTTGGGAATTGCATTTTTGGATGCGATAAATAAAAAGTTCCAATGGCCGGATTCAATGTAAATCCGTTTACTCCATGTCCCGTAGTATAAACCAACATCGTCGATGTTCCGTAAATAACATATCCTGCCGCAACTTGATTGATTCCAGGTTGTAAAAAATCTTCTATGGTAACTGGAGTTCCTATTGGAGTAACTCTTCTATAAACCGAAAATATAGTTCCTACGGAAACATTCACATCAATATTTGATGAGCCGTCAAGCGGATCCATTAAAACCACATATTTGTTATTATGGCTGTTGTCACTTCCTTCTACAGTGATAAAATCATCATTCTCTTCAGAGGCAATACCGCAAACAATTTCACGATTGATTAAAGTTTGAATGAAAATTTCATTGGCATAAACATCGAGTTTTTGCTGATCTTCACCTTGTATGTTTTGTTCTCCGGCAGCCCCAACAATATCAACCAATCCTGCTTTGTTTACTTTATAATTGACTACTTTGGCAGCCAATCGGATGGAGTTAATGATTCGGGATAATTCGCCTGACGAATATTGAAAAGCATTTTGGTTTTCAATGATAAATTCTCCTAGTGTTTTGTTGCGTTCTTCCATTACGAAATCGATGTAGTTATTTTGAAGTCACAAATATCGTTTTTTTTGTGAAAACAATTTGAATACTATTTATTTAGTTTGACAGTATTGTATATTTGCTGAATAAAACACAAAATTAGTACGTAAAAATGCTATTTTATTGCATTTTTGAATCATTAAAATAAAAATTTATGAATATTAGAAAAGGAAAACCTGAAGACATGCAGGCTGTTTTAGGCCTTATTCAAGAATTAGCCGATTTTGAAAAGGAGCCGGATGCAGTTCTTGTAACTGTTGCCGATTTAGTTCGTGATGGTTTTGGTCCTGTTCCTTTATTTCATGTTTTTGTTGCCGAAGTGGAGTCAGAAATTGTGGGTATCGCATTATGGTATTACCGCTTTTCAACCTGGAAAGGAAAAACAATTCATTTAGAAGATTTAGTGGTAAAAGACAAAATGCGTGGAACCGGACTTGGCTATGCTTTGTATTCTGAAATTATAAAACAGGGTAAAAAAGATCAGGTTCGAAGAGTGGAATGGAATGTTCTGGACTGGAACGCTCCAGCTATTGAATTTTACGAAAAATCAGGGGCAAAAGTGTTGAAAGATTGGTATGTAGTGCAAATGGATGAAATAGGAATCAACCATTTTGTAGAGAATAAATTGAAATAAAGTATAAAGAACAATTTTTGTTTAAAAGTATGAGAGTATTCAAATTTGGAGGAGCTTCTGTAAAAGATGCCGCAGGAATTAAAAACGTATATGACGTTTTACAAAAAGTGGGTTATGAAGATGTATTGTTAGTTGTTTCTGCAATGGGAAAAACGACGAATGCATTGGAAATTGTCATAAAAAACTATTTCGACAAATCGGCTGAGTTAAATTCATCAGTCCAAGAAGTAAAAAAATACCACAATCAAATTTTGATGGATTTATTTGAAGATGACAAAAACGAAGTTTTTGCAGCTGTAAATACTCAATTTGCTGATTTAGAATATTTCTTGACACATAATAAATCTCCTAATTATAATTTTGTTTACGACCAAATTGTAAGCTATGGCGAATTAATTTCGACAACTATTCTTAGTCATTTCATGAATTTCATGGGAATAAAAACGCAATGGCTGGATGTTCGTAATTTCATAAAAACAGACGCAAATTATAGAGATGCGGAAGTAGATTGGGAATTGACACAGAAAAACATTGCCAAGAACGTAAAACGAAAAATCTTAAATATTACACAAGGGTTCTTGGGTTCTGATGAAAATAATTTCACCACAACTCTAGGCCGTGAAGGTTCAGATTATACTGCTGCGATTTTTGCCTATTGCCTAAATGCCGAAAGCGTAACCATCTGGAAAGATGTTCCCGGAGTAATGAATGCCGACCCAAGATATTTTGAGAACGCAAGTTTATTAAATCAGATTTCGTATCGCGAAGCCATTGAATTAGCTTTTTACGGCGCAACGGTTATTCACCCAAAAACGCTGCAACCTTTACAAAAAAAGGAAATTCCTTTGTATGTAAAATCATTTATAAACCCATTGTTAAAAGGGACAAGTGTTTCTAAAGGTGTCGATTTAGAACCGTATTTACCTTGTTTTATTGTCAAAAGAAACCAACTTTTAATTTCTCTTTCATCAATAGATTTCTCTTTCATCATGGAAGAAAACATCAGTGAGATTTTTGCGTTGTTTCACCAATTCAAAATAAAAGTAAACTTAATTCAGAATTCTGCCATTAGTTTCTCTGTATGTGTAGAGGATAAATTTGATAATTTTAAAGCATTGAATGCCATTTTATCTAAAAAATTCAAAGTGGATTACGAAGAAAATGTAACCTTATACACAATCCGACATTTCAATGACAAGGCAGCGCAAACTGTCGAAGAAAATAAAGTCGTTTTATTGAAACAAGTAAGCCGTGAAACCATGCAAGTGATCACTAAAGAAGTTTAAAACTGTTTCAACAATATTAAAAATGGGAATCGAAATTTAATTTTGATTCCCATTTTTTTGTTGTTCCAAAGCATAAAATCAAGCACTCTAAACCAGAATATGTCGATTTGTCTATTCCTCGATTTTCTGATTGGCACATTTTCTAATTATCGAATTATAAATACTACTTTTGGTACTTTCGAGTTATAGTATTTATGTTGAAAAAATTACTTTTTTGGATTGTAATAGGCTGTTTTTCTGGGCTCCATGCTCAGGAAATTAATTCGCTGTACAAAACCAAAAAAATCCTTCTTTCCCGCGACACTATTTACATTGAAAAAGAAAGTATTAATTCCAGTTTTTTCAAATTGCTTGACGCCAATGGCAAACTTATCGATAGTACTTTATTTAAAATAAATTTCAAAAAGGGAACTTTGATTTTAAAGGAAAACAGCTCTTTTACCTCCGATTCGCTTACAGTACAGTATCTTAAATTCCCAGAAATACTAACCCAGGAATACCGCATTTACGACCCCAGCAGAGTCGTCAGCAATGAAGCCGGGAATGGGAATTTGTATAAAATTGAAGCAAAAAACCTAAAGAAAAACGTGCCTTTTGACGGCTTGAATACTTCCGGAAGCATTACCCGTGGTATTACTATAGGAAACAATCAAAATGCTGTTTTGAATTCTAATTTAGATTTACAAATTACTGGTAAAATTTCCGAAAAAGTAAGTTTAAGAGCTTCCATTCAAGACAGTAATATTCCATTGCAGGATGGCGGCTATTCTCAAAAACTGGATCAGTTTGATAATGTTTTCATGGAATTATTTAGTGACCAATGGAACATTCGAGCAGGAGATATTTTTCTGGAAAACAAGAAAACCCAATTCTTGAATTTCAATAAAAAAGTACAGGGACTGTCGACTAATTTCAACTTTGGAACCGAAGAAAACAGAACGAATGTATTTGCATCAGCAGCATTAGTTCGAGGACAATATGCCAAAAGCAATTTTGTGGGACAGGAAGGCAATCAAGGTCCTTACAAATTAAAGGGACAAAACGGAGAATTGTATGTTCTGGTAGTTTCGGGCTCAGAGCGGGTTTATGTAAATGGTATTTTACTGAAACGAGGTGAAAACAATGATTATACGATAGATTACAATGCCGGTGAAATTGTATTTACGCCACTTTTTACCATCACTTCCGAAATGCGGATTGCCATAGAATATCAATATTCCGATAGGAATTACACCCGTTTTGTAACGTATGCCGGTGCCACGCATGAAAATAAAAAATGGAGTTTTGGAGGCTATTTATACTCGGAAAACGACTTGAAAAACCAACCACTACAACAAAATTTATCACAAGAACAAGCCCAGATATTAGTCAATTCCGGAGACAATCCTGATTTAATGACAGCGCCTTCATCCTATGCTGATTCCTATTCCGAGAACAAAGTGTTGTATAGAAAAACGATATTCAACGCCGTTGAAATTTTCGAATATTCAAATGATGCTCAACAGGAATTATTCAACGTCCGTTTCACTTTGGTCGGAGCAAATAATGGGAATTATATCGTGACAAATTCGGCTACCATTACCCGGGTTTATGAATATATTGAACCCATAAACGGTATTCCTCAAGGAAATTATGAACCCATAATTCAGCTTATTGCGCCAACAAAAATTCAAGTTGCCACCTTTTTGGGAAAATACAAACCCAGCGAAAAAACGGCTGTGGATTTTGAAATTGGCCTGAGCAACAATGATCAAAATTTATTTTCATCCATTGATGACGCCAACAATCAAGGCTTGGCGGGAAAAATCAATGCCAAGCAACGGCTTTTTTCAAAAAAATGGCAGGTTGATGCTTTTGCCAATTATCAATTTATACAAAAAGATTTCAGATCTGTGGAAAGACTGTACAATATAGAATTTGACCGAGACTGGAATTTAGGAACCACTGCCATTGGAAATCAAAGTTTATTGGTTTCCGGTTTGCAATTGGACTTAAATCCAGAACCAAAATCTACTACTAAAGGACTGTTGTTGTATCAGTTTGAAAAACTGGATTTCTCTGAAAATTTTTCGGGTAGCAGACATATTTTAAATGGTTTGTTTCGAATAAAAAAATGGACTTTTCAAAACCAAGGCAGTTTCCTGAAAAGCGATGGAAGTGTTTTATCGTCGAAATTTTTAAGAAACCAATCCCAAATGCGTTTTCATTTCGATAAAAATTGGGTTGGCTCCAGCTTGCGTTTAGAAGACAATCAAGAAAAAGACAAAGCAACAAATCAGTTTTCAGCTCTAAGCCAAAAATTTACGGAGTATGGTTTTTTTACCGGTCGTGGCGACAGCACAAAAGTTTTTGTAGAATTGGGCTATTTAAGAAGAACCAATGACAGCCTGCAATCCCAAAGTGTCGGGAGGCTGCTGCAGCGGGTAAATTCCTCCCAGACTTTCATGTTAAAATCTAAATTGATACAAACCAACAGAAGTGATTTATCTATTTATGCCAATTACAGAATCTTGGATTTTGTGGATGCAACGAGAAAAAGAGAACCTACATTAAATTCCAGAATAGTTTACACGGATCGTTTTTTCAATCAATTAATCCAAAGCACAACCGTTTATGAAACGAATTCAGGAACCATTCCGCAACAGGAATTTACGTATTTGGAGGTTTCCGCAGGTCAGGGCGTTTATACCTGGAATGATTATAACGGCAATGGAATTCAGGAATTGCAGGAGTTTGAAGTCGCTCCGTTTATCGATCAGGCAAAATTCATCAGAGTGTTTTTGCCCAATCGGATCTATATAAAAACACATCAAAATAAGTTCTCACAATCCGTGACCTTAAACCCGAATCAATGGCAAAATGAAAAAGGATTAAAAAAATTACTTTCTTATTTCTATAATCAAACCGCATTTATTATTGACCGAAAAACGAGAAGTGACGGAGACAATTTTGAATTAAACCCGTTTAGCGGTTCTAATGAAAATGTCCTCGGATTGAATTCCAGCTTGAGGAACAGCTTGTTTTACAATCGGGGAAAACAAAACCATTCGGTTACCTATTCTTATCTTCAGAATAAAACAAAAAACTTGTTATCGATAGGTTCGCAAGAAGCCACCAACAGTTCGCATCAATTGCAGTATGGACATTTGTACAAAAAAAGTTGGCTGTTCGGTTTTTTTGCCAAAACAATCCAGACAACTATTCAATCAGAGAATTTTCCGGAAAAAAATTATGACATAAACGGATATCAATTGGCACCAAAAATCAGTTATTTATTCTCTAAAAACACCAGCTGGGATCTCTTTTATGAATTGCAAAGCAAAGAAAACCAAATTGGAGTTTTCGAAACGTTACTACAAAACCGTTTTGGAACTTCCTTTTCCTACGCCAGCGATAAAAAAATAACGCTGAATGGCGAAGCCTCTTTTTACCAAAATAAATTTGAAGGAAATGAATTTTCTTCGGTTGGATTTCAAATGCTGGAAGGATTACAAACTGGACAGAACCTAACCTGGAGATTGCTTTTACAAAAAAACATCACACAGTTTTTAGACATTAATTTCAATTATCAAGGGCGAAAAAGCGAATCAAGCCAAACCATTCATACTGGAAATGTTCAATTGAGAGCTTATTTTTAATACTGAAATTTGGAATAATTTCATTGATTGAATTTATAAACTATGATTATTTTTTATTATTTTTATTATATAAAATTTAAAATCAAATTATTATGAAAAAATTACTGTTGTTATGTTTTGTAATTATTTTGTCAGCAAACTTGCAGGCACAAGAAACTGCTGCTGAAAAGAAAGCTGCAAAAGCTAAAACCGAAAAATTAGCAAAAGCCAAAAAAGATAAAGCAGAAGCTGCCAAAGACAAGGCTATTATAGCCAAAGAAAAAGCAGCCACGACTAAAAAAACAGCTAAAGACAAAGCAGAAGCTGCCAAAGACAAAGCAACTACAGCTAAAGAAAAAACAACAAAAGACAAAGCCGAAACTGCAAAAGATAAAGCTGCTACTTCTAAAAAAATAGCAAAAGACAAAACGGAAGCTGCAAAAGACAAAGCGACTACAGCTAAAGAAAAAGCGGAAACTGCTAAAGATAAAGTAGTCAAAGATAAAGCCGAAACCGCAAAAGATAAAGCTGCCATAGCTAAAGAAAAAGCAACAGCATCTAAAAAGACAGCTACAAAAAAAGCAGAAACTGCCAAAGATAAAGCAGCGACGGCTAAAACTGCGATAAAAGAAAAAGCTACAAGCAGCAAATCAGTAAAAAAAATCAAGGAAACCAATGAAAAAGCACCTAAAGTAGCCGACAAAATAACAGGTGAATACAATGGTAAAAAAGTATATACTGGGCCTCGTGGCGGAAAGTATTACATTAACTCAAACGGAAATAAAACCTACATACAAGAATAATTTTTTTATAGAAAACATATCGGAAAGGCTGTCTGTAAAAGATAGCCTTTCTTTATTTTAGTCTAAAAAAAGGAGAAAAATAATCTGAAATAGTATTCAATAATTGGATAATTTAATAGTTTAGTAATATTTTGCAAATACAAAAAAGGGCTTAACTTATGTATCTTTCAACTATAAAAAACATTTGATACAATTAGAAATGGATATAAAAACCGCCCCTAAAACTATTTTGATTGCGCCTTTAAACTGGGGTTTAGGTCATGCCACCCGTTGCATTCCAATTATTAGAGCTTTACAAGAGAACAACTATATTCCCATAATTGCCTCTGATGGTATTGCTCTTGAATTACTCCGAAAAGAGTTTCCCAACGTACAAACTCTGGAACTCCCATCCTATCAAATTGAATATGCTAAAAATGGCGCCAATTTTAAATGGAAACTAATAAAGAATGGCCCAAAAATGATTAGAGCCATTCTGGAAGAAAAAAAAATAATTCAAAATTGGATTGAAAAATATGCAATAGACGGTATTATTTCAGACAATAGATTGGGTGTTTTCAGCAAAAAAGTACCTTCTGTATTTATTACCCATCAATTGAATGTGATGACCGGAAATACTACTTGGATAACCAGTAAAATTCATCAATCAATTATAAAAAAATATACGGAATGCTGGGTTCCCGATCTATCTGGAACTCCAAATTTAACCGGCAAATTAGGTCATATTGACAATCCAAATCTCAAAACAAAATATATTGGTCCTTTGAGCAGACTCCAAAAGAAATTGTTACCAAAAAAATATGATTTACTAGTAATTCTCTCTGGTCCTGAACCTCAACGTGGCATGTTAGAAAAACATTTAAAAGAAGAAATTGTTAACTACAGTGGTAATGCAATTTTCATTGAGGGAAATATAGAAAAGGAGCAAAAAACAAGAATAATTGGAAATGTCACCTATTACAACTTCATGAATTCAACTGAACTGGAGCAGGCTTTTAACGAAAGTGAAATGGTTCTTTGCCGTTCGGGTTATACTACAATCATGGATTTAGCGCAACTGAGAAAGAAAGCTTTTTTTATTCCAACACCCGGGCAATATGAACAAGAATATTTAGCCAAAAAAATGAAGAAAGAAGGTCTGGTTCCTTATGCAACACAAGATGATTTTAGAATGGAAAATATTCTAGAGATTGAGGAATATAAAGGATTGCCTCGATTAGACACTACATTAGACTGGAAAATAGTATTCCAAGTTTTTGAAAAGAATTAATCGTCATACAACTGTAATTTGCAAAACACTTCAAATACAAAAGCCCTAATTTAGGTTTCTTCCTTAATCAAAAAGCACACTAATTACCATACATTCAAAGTATAGAATTAGTGTGCTTTTATAAAAAATTCGAAAAATTAATCCAGATTGTCGGTGTCAAATTTCTTGTCTCCAAATTTTTCGTGCTTGATAATTTTGGCATTAATAATAAAATAAACATACTCTGCAATATTTGTACAATGCTCCGAAATACGTTCCAAATGTTTTAAAACAATCACAAGATTTGTTCCTGAAACTACCGTTTTAGAATTGATCTTCATTTCATTTATAATGTTGTGAATGGCTTCGTCACTTTCATTTTTTATGGTATTATTCAATATGAAAATCTCACCAATCGTACTTTCATTACGAGTTAAAAAACATTCATTTGTTTTTATTGTAATCGACTCCACTTGTCTGGCAATATCAGCAATACTGAACTTAACAATTAAGTCATGTTTGTCTTTAATATTTTTAGATTTTTTTATAATGCTTATGGCTAAATCACCTATTCTTTCTATCTCATTGCTAATCTGCATGGCTGACATAATAAAACGTAAATCAGAAGCGACTGGCTGATGTAAGGCAAAAATACTTTGACAAATCTCATCAATCTTAACATCCAATTTATCAATCCTATTTTCTGTTTTTTTTACTTCTTTACCTTCCGCGACAGATTCTGAAAGTAATGCTTTGACAGCCTCAGTCACCTGACTTTCGGCTAAATTTTCTATTTTTATTATTATGCCCTTAAGCTTTCCTAGTTCTGTTTCTATGTGTGACCCCATTTTTTAAAGATTTAAAAAAATTTAAATTAAACGATTCTGAATACAAATCAAAGTCAATCTTATCCAAATCTTCCTGTTATATAATCTTCCGTTTGTTTTTGTGACGGTTTTGTAAATATAGCTTTTGTTTTATCATATTCAATCAATTCACCCATATAGAAAAAAGCAGTGGTATCACTCACACGTCCTGCTTGCTGCATATTGTGTGTTACAATAACTATTGTATATTTATTTTTTAATTCATAAATAAGTTCTTCAATTTTGGAGGTAGAAATTGGATCCAAAGCCGATGTAGGCTCATCCATTAACAATATAGAAGGTTGAATCGCTAATGCGCGGGCAATGCACAAACGTTGTTGTTGTCCTCCTGAAAGTTGAAAAGCTGACTTCTTCAATTTGTCTTTCACTTCTCCCCAAAGCGCTACTTGTTCTATAGAAGTAATTACGCGTTCTTCAATGATTTTTTTGTCGGTAATTCCGTTTACTTTTAAACCATATGCAACATTTTCATAAATAGATTTGGGAAACGGATTTGGTTTTTGAAATACCATCCCGACATTTTTACGTAAATCATCTACATTGGTGTTTTTTGCATAAATATCTTGCCCATCGATCAAAATCGTACCCGTTAGATTCGTATTATCAATCAAATCATTCATCCGATTTAGTAAACGCAGATACGTCGATTTACCACAACCGGAAGGTCCAATTAATGCAGTAACGGTATTTTCTTTCATTGATAGCGAAACGTCATGCAAAGCTTGGGTTTCTCCGTAATAAAAATTGATGTTTTTTGATTCAATTTTGTGCATACTAATTCATTTTTACTTTTTTTCCAAAATATTTACGAAGTGCATTCGCCAATAAATTAGAAATTAATACAATTATAATTAAAATAAGTGCCGTTCCATAAGCCATTGCCCGAGATGCTTCTATATTCGTCCCACTGGTTGAAATCACATATAAATGATAGGGCAGCGCCATAGCCTGGTCGAAAATTGAAGTGGGTAATTTTGGCAAAAAATAAGCCGCTACGGTAAATAAAATTGGCGCTGTTTCCCCGGAAACCCTTCCTACGGAAAGAATTAGCCCAGTAATAATATTTGGAAAAGCGATAGGGAAAACTACTTTACTCGTGGTTTGCCATTTACTGGCTCCCAAACCTAAACTGGCCTGTCTAAAAGTATCATCAACCGATTTTAATGATTCTTCGGTGGTTCTGATTACCACTGGTAAAACCAGCAATCCCAAGGTCAACGATCCTGCCAAAAGAGAATCTCCAAATTCCAATTTATTAACAAACAAGGCCATCCCAAAAAGCCCAAAGACAATCGAAGGAACTCCGGCAAGGTTATTTGTCATTTGCTTGATAATTTTTTTCATCCAGCCATCTTTCACATATTCATTCATGTAAATAGCGGCCAAAACACCCACAGGGAAGGCGAAAATCATACTGCCAAAAACCAAACAAAGTGTTCCTACTATCGCCGGAAAAATTCCGCCTTGAGTCATACCCTCTTTTGGCATTTCTAAAATAAACTCCCAACTGATAACGCTAATACCTTTTATTACTATGAAGGATAATATCACAAATAACAGCGCTACAACGGTATAGCTGGTAAATTGAAATATCCCAAAAGCAATTTTCTGGCTTCTTCTTTTTTGTTTTGCTAAACGCATTTCTTTATTCATCTTTTAATGTTTTTTATGGGAATTTCTATTAGTAACCAATTCCACCAACATATTGATGCAAAAAGTAATTAGGAATAAAATACATCCAAGCGCAAATAACGATTGATAATGCAGCCCGCCATTTGCGGCTTCACCCAATTCGGCCGCAATGGTAGCGGGAATGGTTCTTAGTGGTGCTAAAAGTGTATGCGGAATTATTGCCGCATTACCCGTTACCATTAAAACTGCCATCGTTTCACCAATAGCACGCCCAATTCCTAAAATGGCTCCTGCAGTAATTCCGGAAGCCGAATAGGGAATTACCACTTTATATATTGTTTGCCAATGACTCGCTCCTAGAGCCAAGCTGGCTTCTTTCATAGCGCGAGGAGTTGTTCGCATCGCATCTTCGGAAATGGTGATAATCGTTGGCAATGCCATAATAGCCAAAACAATACTTCCCGCCAATCCTGTTTCTCCGACGGGCAATCCGAAAACACTTTGAATTAAAGGTACTATAACCACTAATCCGAAAAAACCATACACTACCGATGGAATTCCCGCCAACAACTCGATGAGTGGTTTTAAAATATTACGCGTTCTTTTTCTGGCTATTTCACTCAGATAAATAGCTGCCGCCAAGCCAATTGGCAATGCTAACAGTATCGCTCCAAAACTGACCCATAACGTACCATAAATCAATGCCTTAACTCCCATTTGCGCAATGGGTTGTGCGGTTGGAAACCATTCCTCTCCGGAAAGAAATTCAAAAATTTTAATTTTGTTGATTTCTAATTCTTTCCCATGAAAATTCTTCGCTTTGTATTTATCCGAAAAAAAGGCAATTACGCCGGGCGTTTTCGAAATATATTCATCTATTTTCGCAGGAAAATGTTCGAAGTTTTCACCTAATTCGGCTTCAGAATAAAATTCCGTAATATCTTCGGTTCTAAATAAAACGATGAGTTCGCTTTTTCCGCCTACCTGTTGCCAATTGGTGATTTTTTGATCGAAAATATCTTTTACCTGAGAAGGTTCTAATTTTTGTATTGAATTAGTCGAATGTACTGCCAACAAAAAACCTTCTTCAATAGGTTTTTTGGTAAAAACTCCCGCGCCTTCAATAAATAGAAAAAAGACAATCAAAACAACAGTAATGCTAGTAGCAGCACTACTTAGCATTAATATGGTTTCAATTATTTTTTCCTTTATTTTTTTAAAATTTGTTTTCAAACTTGGTGATTTATTTTACAGCAAAATTACGTTAGGCTAATGTTACGAATGTATTTTACATATTAACCTTGCGTTAATTTAAAGTTAAGTATGTAAGGTACGAAAAATTGCCTTCATATCTTTAATCAAACTCAAGTTGCTAAAAATGAAACAACTAAAAAAGGCTACCTTAAACAAGGCAGCCTTTTGATTTAATAATAACCTATGTTAATTTAATGGCACGTAACCCACCTCAGAAACAATTTTTTGTCCTTCTGGTGACAAAGCAAAATCCACTACCGCTTTTACTTTTGCAGCATTTACCTTATCAAAAATATAGAATAATGGTCTTGAAATTGGGTAGCTTTTATTTTTAGCCGAAGCTACGCTAGGCGCAACAAAGGTTTTTCCTTGGTCATACGAAACAGAAAGTTGTTTCACTTCTTTAGTTTCGTAAGCTAATCCAACATATCCGATAGCCCCTTTTGTTTGACTTACTGCTTGAACAATAGCTCCTGTTGCTGGCATACTCAAGATATCAGACGCGTAATTTTTTTTATCCATTACTTCTTCTTTAAAGAATTCATACGTTCCTGAAGAAGATTCTCTTGAATACGCTACAATTTTCGCATCTTCACCACCTACTTCTTTCCAGTTCTTGATTTGTCCTGTATAAATTTTCTCCAATTGCTCACGTGTTAACTGACCTACTTTATTAGCCGGATTAACAATAACCGCTAAAGCATCAAAGGCAACAGTAACTTTTTCGATTTCTTTTTTGGCTTCAGAAAATTTTAATTTTTCTTCTGTTTTTAAATCTCTGGAGGCCATTGCAATATCCGTGGTTCCGTCTAAAAGAGCGGTAACACCAACTCCGGTTCCTCCTCCTACTATAGTAAGACTAACTTCGGGATTTGTTTTCATCATTTCCTCAGCCTCTTTCTGTGCCAATGGCAAAACAGTATCACTTCCTTTGATTGTAACTGATGTTGTAGCTGTTACTTTATCTTCAGTTCCCTTATCTTCATTTTTTGCTTTACCGCAACTTAACATTCCAATTAAAGGCAACATTAAGAATAATTTCGTTTTGATAGTCATTTTATGGTTATTTATAAATTTGTACAAAAGTACATGCGTTACATTAACAATATGTTAAGCCAGTATTATACTATCTTTATTATTTAGCTTGTTTTAATAATTATTTAATCCATCCAAAATAAATGATAACAATTTATTAAAAGTTGAATTGAGCCTGTAATCGCAATAAATTACCTCGTTGTCTGTTATTTGGAAGCGCGCTGTCTTCAAACGTTCTATCAGCAATCACCCATTCTGCTACTAATTCAAATGCTTTAATAGGCTGCCATTCAATTCCAAGTTCATAATCTCTTACTACATAACTTCTGGCATCTTTCTCAAATTTCTTTCCGCCATCATAATATTGAAATTTGACAAAAGGATAAATATATTGCTGTTTAGGCAAATCCCATTTATAGTTTAAGGTAACATAACCGCCTTCTAAATCCGAAGATTCTACCGTATTAGTCGTTTTATCATAGCGAGGTCCTTTTCCGAAATTATATTCTGCCTGAACTCCAAATGGTTTAGGGTAAAGAATGAAAGAAGCTGCAACCCTTTGGTCGACTGTATATAGTTTATCCTGCGTTGTCACTCCTGTTGAAAGTTCATTAGTAAAAGCCCATTTTCCAGTATAGGCCTGTAAACCTGGCTCAATAATTTGACCTCCAACCTCAAAAGGATAACTTACTCTTGTCACTACGTGTAAGTTTCTATTTGCTTCTAACTTGTTGGCTGTTTGTCCATTATAAGCACCAAATGCAAATACTCCATAATCTCCAGAACCTTTGTATCCATCTTTTACCAACATTGCAAAACGATCTCTGATTTTACTTGGAGCCCAGTAAAAAAAAACTCCTAAATCTCTTTCGTTTACCACAGCACTATTTAAACCATCATTACGATCTAATGTCAAACGGTTTTGACTGGATTGCAAATTTTCAAATCCATAAGGCACTTTACTTTGTCCAATTCTTAAACGAAACTCTTTCTTTGCATCAAATGACAAATCAAAATACGCATCTCTAATTTGAGCAAAATTATTAACTCCAGATGTCGGAGAACTTGCAAAGTCCGGTTGTATGTAAAAATATACATTAGGATGTATTTGTCCGGAAAATACGATACGGGCTCGTCTTATAAAAAGACCGTTATTCGATTTTGCATCAATGACTGTTGAAGTTGTGCCCCAAGACTTATCACATTGATCACAGGAAACTTTATCATTAGAAGAAAATAAGCCATTGTATCTTACCTGAACATAACCTCTTATGCCGATTTTATCATACCATTGTTCTTTTTTCTCCTTACTTTTTTCCTGCGCATCCTTTACTTTCTTGATGGAGTCCAAAACATGAACTATGGATTTAGTAAGCTCCTCTTTACTTAAAGGAACTGTTTGTTGAGGGATTTCTGTTTTTTTAGAACTTTCCAAAACAGGAGTAACTTGTGCAACTGCTACATTTACTACAAATATATTTGCAATAATTATTACTATTTTTTTCACGATTAAATGTTGTTTATTTAGTACCCCAAAGGTGATTGCGTAATGTTAATTAAACATTACGTAATTGTTAATTTAATAAAAAACTAATGTTAATAAATCGTTATGAATAAAAATTAATTACCTGTATATTAAATAGTTACAAATATATCTTTTTTGTACCAAATAAAAGCCTTCATGTTATATTAAAAATTACCTAACTTTAAAATGATATTTTGACTCTAAACTTTACTCACTGCGTTTATTTGTTTTTTCAATTGTAAAAGAAAATTCAGATCCAATTCCAAATTTACTATTTACATAAATTTTCTCATCATGCGCTTCAATAATATGTTTTACAATGGATAAACCTAAACCTGAACCGCCTTCGGTTCTTGCTCCGCTCTTATCAACTCTGTAAAAACGCTCAAAAAGTCTTGGGATATTTTTTTTCTCTATTCCTTCTCCATTATCCGTGATTCGAACAATGACTTTTTCATCAGTCAAATCTTCAATACTTACCTCAGTAGAACCTTTTACTTTTCCGTATTTGATTGAGTTTACAACAAGATTCATCACTACTTGTTGTATTTTTTCCTGATCCCCAACCACCATGACCGGTTTGTTGTATTTCATGTCAAACATCAACAGGATATCTTTCTTAGAAGCTTTCATTTCGAGCAAATCAAAGACATTTTGAACTAATTTCACAATGTCAAATTCGGCAATTTCTAAGTTCAAATCTCCAATTTCCAGTTTAGAAATCATGTCTAAATCTTGTACGATATAAATCAATCGTTCTACTCCTTTTTCGGCGCGTTCTAAATATTTTTTTCGGATTGTTTTATCGCTCATTGCTCCGTCGAGCAAGGTTGACAAATATCCTTGAACCATAAAAAGTGGCGTTTTGAGCTCATGAGAAACATTCCCAAGAAACTCTCTTCTATATTCTTCACGAACTTTTAAAGTTTCGATTTCTAACTTTTTATCGGTGGCAAACTTTTTCACTTCGCGTGTAAGCGTCGCCATATCGGTTGTAATGGGCTGGTTTCTAAAAGTACTTGACTCTAATAAAGAAACGTCATCGTATATTTTTTTAACTTTTTTATAGATAAATCGCTCTACTCGATACTGTATGACCAAAAATGAAAATGCAGCAATCGCAATGGCAAAAATTAAACAAATGCGATACGAGAAAGTGAAAAATAAATACGTGAGGAAACCAACTAATCCTGTAGAAAAAAGAGTGATGTAAAGCGCTGACTTTACGGCAAAACGATATGTTTTTTTAAAATTTATTGTCATTTACACTTCAAACTTATAGCCTACTCCTTTTATTGTTTTAAACAATTCTTCTCCTATTTTCTCTCTTAGTTTTCTGATGTGAACATCAATTGTTCTTCCACCAACAACTACTTCATTTCCCCAGACTTTGTCGAGAATCTCGTCACGTTTGAATACTTTTCCAGGTTTTGAAGCAAGCAGGTAGAATAATTCAAACTCTTTTCTAGGCAATGCAATTTCAATATTATCCTTAACGATTTTATATTCTTCGCGATTTATTTCGATTCCGCCTACATTAAGTGTTTCGCTGTTTTGCTCCTTTTCTTTTAATCGGCGTAATAATGCTTTTACTTTACTGACTAATAATTTAGGTTTAATAGGCTTTGTGATGTAATCATCTGCACCGGCATCAAAACCTGCAACTTGAGAATAGTCTTCACTTCTGGCAGTCAAAAAAGTGATGATTACATTACTGAGTTCAGGAATCTTTCTAATGTTTTCGCAAGCTTCCATTCCATCCATTTCCGGCATCATTACATCCATTATAATAAGGTCTGGCATTTCTTTTTTAGCTTTCGCTATTGCCTCTCTACCATTTGCTGCCGTAACGATTTGATACCCCTCTTGAGAGAGGTTATACCCTACTATTTCTAGGATATCCGGTTCATCATCTACTAATAAAATCTTCGTGTTTTTCTTCTTCATAAAGCGCCAAAAATTGTTTTTGAATTGTAAATGTAATAATAAATGGGATATTCAAATGGTGTTAACCATAATTTAATATTGGGGTGATTTTAGGACCCAAAACAAAACATAACCATAACAAGCCAGTAACTTACATTTTACATTTCAGGCGTTACTTTGCAAAAAAATTAAAACCAAATGAAATTCAAGTTACTATTTTTCACGTTATTAATAACAGTTATTTCTTTTTCACAGAATAAAGGAACGATTTCTGGAATCTTAACAGACAAAGATGCTAATAATCAGTCTTTACCTTTTGCTAACGTTCTTATTAAAGGAACAAATATAGGAACTAATACTGATATTGATGGTAAATATACCATAACTATACTACCTGGAAGCTATACTTTACAACTTAGTTTTGTAGGGTATGAATCTGTAGAAATTCCTGTGACAGTGGTTGCTGATGAAACAGTAACTATTAACAGAGCACTAGGTTCTGGTAGCTATACCCTGAAAGATGTTGTTGTAAGAAACACAGCAAGCAGAGAAAAGGAAACAGCTCTTTTATTAGACCAAAAACAAGCGGTCGTAATTAAACAAAGTATCGGTGCTCAAGAAATGGCTCGTAAAGGAGTTAGCGATGTTGAGGAAGGTTTGACAAAAATTACCGGAATCACTAAAGTTGACGGAAGAGGTTTATTCATCAGAGGATTAGAAGACCGTTACAATAACTTATTGATAAACGACTTACAATCACCATCAAACAGTCCTTTCAAAAAAATCATTCCATTAGATTTATTCCCTACTGATGTTGTGGGAGTATTAAATATCTACAAAACTTTCAATACTAACATTTCTGGAGATTTTGCCGGAGCAACCGTTAATATCGAAACACCTCAACCAAAAAACATTACTAAATTGAATATTGGTTTTGGATATACGACTAACAATAATCTTCAAGACTTTTTACTTTCTGATGATGCAAATTCTACAAAGGGAACTTTAGGACTGATTGGTAATGACAGAGCACTTCCTGGTATTTTTGGATCAGTTCCAAGTGGACAAAAACTTTCTCCTGCTGAATACGAAAATGGATTTGGTAAAAAATCATGGGATGTTAACAATACAAAAAGTCCTTTGAATTCTAGTATTGGATTTTTACATGCTCAAAAATTCAATCTTAAAAACGAAAGAAACATTAGTTACATCATGTCTTTCAACTTTGACAACAAATACTCATACAGAGAAGGTGTTGACAGAACTTTCAATCTTGGACAAGGGAACTACGACAATAATTTATACAATACGCAATACAGCTACCAAACTACTTTTTCTGGTTTAGCAGGATTGAAGTACAAGACAGATCGTTTTAATTTAAGCTTCAATACGTTCTTGATTAAAGCGACTGAAAGCAAAATTCAAGACCAATTAGGGTACACAAACAGTTTGGCAAATCAGACAAACAACCTTATTAGATTAAATCAATACGAAGAATCTAACTATTGGAACTCACAATTGTACGGTGATTATAAATTAACCGAAGACGGAAAACACAGCATAAAAGCTGGAGGTTCTTATGTGAAAACTTCTTTTCAACAACCTGACAGAAAATTTATCACTGGTGTAAAAGTAAGTGACAGCCAAATAAATATGTCTTATGGTGGTAATAACTTGAACCGTCAATTTCTTGATGTAAAAGGAAACTTCTATTACTCTTCACTTTTAGAATATAATTTAAAATTTGGAGATAAGGAAGATTCTAATAAATTATCTATTGGATACAACAGTTCGCTGAACGACATGGAATCTTCATACCGTTTCTTCTCAGGAAGAAGAAATTTGGAGAAAAACTATACTGCTGATTTAAGTACTATAAGCCAAAACATCAACGAAGATATCAACAACGGAATTGTTTATGTTCAGGAAGAATCTAACGGAGATTATAAAGTAAAATTGAATCAGTTTGTTAATGCAGGTTACTTCAATTTGTTCATGAATCTTGGAGAAAAATGGGATTTGAATGCTGGTATTAGAGGTGAAAGTTCTACTCGTACCATAAAATACAGACAACAAGGTGATCCTTTTGGAAGCGCTTACCGCAAAAAGACAGATGACAAACTTGATATCTTACCATCTATAAATGCGAAACGTATTTTGAATGAAAACAGTAATTTGAGAGTATCATTGGCAAAAACAATAACTCGTCCAGTTGCGATGGAGTTGTTACCAATAAATTACATCAATGCCGATGGAACTTCAGAAAGTGGAAACCCAGATTTGAAAGACAGTGAAAACTATAATGTTGATTTCAAATATGAATTGTTTCCTAACAGTAAAGAATTATTTGCTGTAGGAGTATTTGGAAAAATGATTAACGATCCTATTGAAAGAGTTTTCAAACCAACTGCAAATAGCGGTGGACAAATCACAACTTTCAAAAACTCAGAGCAAGCGGTTATTTATGGTGCCGAAATAGAAATGCTTTTCCAATTGAGCAGAATCAGTAAATCTCTTTCTAATTTCTCTTTAGGTTTCAATACGTCATTGATGAGTACTGATGTTAAAATTGACATTAAGAAACAAGGGAATGAATTAGAAAACAGCACAAATCGTAAGCTGCAAGGTGCTTCAAACTGGTTAATCAATTCTGATTTAAAGTATGACTTCATCCTTAATAAAGATTGGAAAAACTCTATGACCTTAGTATATAATGTTTATGGAGACCGTATTTTCGCTGTAGGTTCTTCAGGAATTGATCATATCTACGAGAAATCTTTCAGTAAATTAGATTTTGTTTGGACTAACTCAATTTCAAAAAGTATCGAACTTAAATTTGGAGTAGACAACATCTTAAATCCAAGTTATAAAAAAGAGTTGGGAAGCAAAAGCACTTTAAACATTACAGAAGACTCGCTAATTTTAAGAGAATTCAAAAAAGGTGTCGGGTTCTCCTTTAACATAGGATACACGTTTTAAAAACAACAAAAAAAGAGCTTTAATAGCTCTTTTTTTGTTTACGTAAGTAACATAAACTTTACATCAAATTCATTGTTATATAATACTTTAATAACAATTACATAACTAAATTTCAGAAGCTCGGAAGTACTTTTGAAATAAATAATTAACAAAAAAAACTTATAATTTTAAAATCATTAAAAATGAAAAAATTAGTATTCAGTCTTGCATTATTGAGCTTGGTTTTTACAAGTTGTACTTCAAGTGATGACGATGTAGTAACAACTCCACCAACTGCAACGGGTGAAATCACAGGAGATATCACAGCAACAAAAACCTACACAAAAGGTGTTTATACTATTAAAGGTACAGTAAGAGTAAAAAGCGATGTTACATTAACTTTTGAAGCTGGTTCAGTAATTACTGCTGATGTAGCTGACGGTACAGATGCTTTATTAGTAGAAAAAGGCGGAAAATTAAATATTTCTGGAACTGCAGCAGAACCTGTTGTATTTACTGAAAAATCTAAAACTGCAGGTTCTTGGGGAGGTATAATCATGTTTGGTGATGCTCCTATCGTTTCTGGAAAAGCAGCTGACGGAAGTGCTATTACAACTGCAACTTCTGAAGACGGAACAAATATAGTTTACGGTGGTACAAATGCTGCTCATAATGGTGGTTCTTTGAAATATGTACGAGTAGAATATGCAGGTAAAAAAATCCTTGACGGAAATTCTGAGATGAATGGTTTCTCATTCTATTCAGTAGGTTCTGGAACAGTATTAGAAAATCTTGTTGCTTACAAAGGAGCTGATGACGGTTTTGAATTTTACGGAGGAACAGTAAGTGCCAAAAACCTTATTTCTTACGGAAACACAGATGATTCTTTTGACTGGCAAGATGGATGGCAAGGTCAAGCAAACACTAACTGGTATGCTTATCAAACTGGAGCTGGAAATTTTGGAATGGAAATCGAAGCTAAAAGTGTGAACAATACTTTCTTCCCAAAAGTATCTAATATTACTTTAAGAAGAGCTGCCGGTACAGCAACTGAGGCTGGTAACCCACTTGAAATAGATGCAATCCAATTCAAAAAAGAAGGAAACGGAGAATATTCTAATGTAGTAATTTCAGGATACACAAATACTGCAGTTTCAGGAACTACAACAGTAAATGCGGTTGCCGTTAGAATACAAGATGCTGCTACAAACACAAATCAAGTTCTTACTGGTAAAATAAAAATGTTAAATGTAAAAATTTCAGACACTCATACAGCTCAATGGGGCGCTGGTGCAGCTTTTACAGTTTCATTCTTACCTGCAAACTTCACAACAAGCACAACAGCATCTGGAGCAGTATTGACTCCTGGAGCATGGGCTATTGTAGATGGTGTTAATTTACTATCGAATTTATAAAAAACACCCGCATATATTTATATCAAACATCCTGAGTTTTCAGGATGTTTTTTTTGGTACGCTTTTTGAATTATTTTTTGTATATTTACTATTCAATCTAATCCGATGGCAAAAAACTACTTTTATACTACCCTTTTATTGGTTTTTTTATTTTCTATGAGCACTAATGCTCAGGAAACTAAGCAACAACCAAAAACACAAGAAACCGCCGTTATCGAAGGTTTAAACTTGTACCCGAACCCTGTGAGTAATGGGAAAGTCTACATTACTTCAAAAAATGACTTAGATAAAGAAATCATTATCTTTGATGTTTTAGGAAAAAAAGTGCTTCAAACAATGCTTAGTTCCAGAGAGCTTAATGTCTCTAATCTAACTTCCGGTGTTTACATCATAAAGATTAATGAAAAAGAGGCATCTGCGACCAGAAAACTAATTATAAGATAATACGTCAACATTTAAATACAAAAGCTCCAATTCCTATTGGGGCTTTTTTTTATGCCGAATTCTAATGTAGGCGAGTCCAAAAACATACTATTGCACTTTTGTAAATGAGCTTGCCTTAAAATTTTTGATTACTTTTGCAAAAAAAATTCTTGATTACATCCTCCGATATATTTGCTATTTCCAGTCAAAAACAGTTTGAGAAAATCGCCTTGAAAGTGTTTCGTTTCCAATACGAAAACAACTTGGTCTATCAAGAGTTTTGTAAATTTTTAAAAACAGATCCTCATAAAGTAAAGTCATTACAGCAGATTCCCTTTTTACCGATTCAGTTCTTTAAGAGTCATGAAGTGGTTTCCAATACTAATCCAATTCAGGAAACTTTTACCAGCAGCGGAACAACCGGAATGATTACCAGCAAACATCTGGTTACCGATGTTACCTTATATGAAGAAAGCTACCGCAAAGGATTTTCAGAATTCTATGGCAATATCGAAGATTATGTTGTTTTAGCCTTGCTTCCATCCTATCTAGAACGAGAAGGTTCTTCCTTAATTTACATGGTCAAGGATTTAATTGAACTTTCCAATCATCCTGATAGTGGTTTTTACCTGCACAATCATGACGAACTGATTGCCAAACTCATAGCTTTAGACCAAGCCGGTCAAAATGTCATTCTGATTGGTGTTACTTTTGCTTTATTGGATTTAATTGAAAAACATGAGTTTCAACTGCAGCATACCATTATCATGGAAACTGGCGGTATGAAAGGCAAACGCAAAGAAATGATTCGGGAAGAATTACACGAACAATTGTGTAAAGGATTTGGCGTTTCTGCCATACATTCTGAATATGGAATGACCGAATTGCTTTCGCAAGCCTATTCTTTAGGAAACGGCGTATTTGAATACCCTTCTTGGATACAAATCCTCGTTCGTGACACAGAAGATGCTTTAACCTACATTCAAGACGGAAAAACAGGCGGAATCAACGTGATTGATTTGGCCAACATTAATTCTTGTTCGTTTATTGCTACGCAGGATTTGGGCAAAAAAAATCCCAACAACTCTTTCGAGGTATTGGGACGTTTTGATAATTCTGATATTAGAGGTTGTAACTTGATGGTTCTTTAAAGTCTATTTGGTAATTTGTTGATTCGGTTAACCAAATCAACGAATAAACAAATAAGCTATTAAACCACTCTCACCACAAAATAATTTTTCTTTCCACTTTGCAACAATACAAACTGATTATTGATTAAATCTTTTGTTGAAAGCACAAAATCCTCGGCAACTTTTTCTTTATTCACTGAAATAGAATTAGCTGTCAAAGCGCGTCTTGCTTCTCCATTCGATTTCATAAAACCTGTTTTTTCATTCAAAACAGTAACGATATCAATTCCTGCTTCGATTTCGGTTCTGCTGATTTCCGCTTGAGGAACACCATCAAAAACATCTAAGAAAGTTGCTTCACCCAATTGTTTCAAATCATCCGAAGTCGAATTCCCAAACAAAATATTCGATGCTTTTATCGCATTTTCTAAATCTTCTTTTGAATGAACAAAAACCGTAAGCTCTTCGGCCAATTTTCTTTGTAAAGCTCTTAAATGTGGAGCCGTTTTATGCTCTTCTATTAACGCATCTATTGTTGCCGCATCTAAGAAAGTAAAAATCTTAATGTATTTTTCTGCATCAACATCGGTCGTATTCAACCAAAACTGGTAAAATTTATAAACCGAAGTTTTATCAGCGGTTAACCAAACATTTCCTCCTTCGGATTTTCCAAATTTAGAACCATCCGCTTTTGTTATCAAAGGACAAGTCATTGCGTATGCTTTAGCCTCTTCACCTACATTCATACGACGAACTAATTCTGTTCCTGTTGTAATATTCCCCCATTGGTCAGAACCCCCCATTTGCAACAAACAATTGTATTCTTTGTGCAGATGGTAAAAATCATACCCTTGAATTAATTGGTACGTAAATTCCGTAAAAGACATTCCTTCGCCTTCACCCGACAATCTTTTCTTTACAGAATCTTTGGCCATCATGTAATTCACTGTGATTCGTTTACCCACATCACGAGCAAAATTAATGAATGACAAATTCTTCATCCAATCGTAATTATTTACCAGAACTGGCGCATTTATTTCATTCGAATTAAAATCTAAAAAACGAGATAAAACACTTTTTATTCCCTCTACATTATGATTCAAAGTCGCTTCATCCAAGAGATTTCTCTCATCCGATTTTCCTGATGGATCACCAATCATTCCTGTAGCTCCACCAACTAATGCGATAGGTTTATGTCCAAAATTTTTCAAGTGAACCAAAAGTATTATAGGCACTAAGCTTCCAATATGTAAGGAATCCGATGTTGGATCAAATCCTATATAAGTCGTTGTCATTTCTTTTAGAAGTTGCTCTTCAGTTCCAGGCATAATGTCGTGAACTAGACCGCGCCATTGTAATTCGGAAATAATATTTTTCATTTTATAAAAATCAATTTTCACAAAGATAGCTTTAATTGCATAATTTGAAAATCTATCGGTCTAAAAATCGAACAATCTAATTATCTTTACAAAATGATTTTAGTTACAGGAGGAACTGGTTTAGTAGGCGCACATTTATTACTTCATTTAATTGAATCCCGAAGTATCGGGAGTGAAAAAGTACGCGCCATTTATCGAAGTCTCGCTTCGATGAAGAAAACCAAATCCCTATTCGCTACCTATAAAAAGGAATCGCTGTTCGACCAAATTGAATGGGTTCCCGCTGATATTACCGAAGTTCCTTCGTTAGAAATCGCCTTTCAAAATATTGACACCGTGTATCATTGTGCCGCTTTAATTTCTTTTGACCCAAAAGATGAAGATGCATTGCGAAAAACAAACATTGAAGGCACCGCGAATATTGTGAATTTCTGCATTGCTTATGAAATAAAAAAACTGTGTTTTGTAAGTTCTATTGCTACTTTGGGCGATTTACTGCCTCATGAAAAATTCATTACCGAGGAAACCGAATGGAATCCAGAAAAACCACATAATGATTATGCCATTTCTAAATATGGTGCCGAAATGGAAATTTGGCGTGGGCAACAAGAAGGATTATCGGTAATAATTGTAAATCCAGGCGTTATTCTCGGCCCCGGTTTTAGAGAGCAAGGAAGTGGACAACTTTTTACGAAAGTAAAAAACGGATTAAAATTTTACACGCTGGGTTCAACAGGATTTGTTGCCGTTAGTGATGTTGTTAGAATGGCACATCAATTAATGCAAAGCGAAATTAAAAATGAACGCTTCACCTTGATTGCCGAAAATAGTGTTTTCCGTGACATTCTGAATTCTATGGCTGATGCATTGGGTGTTAAAAAACCTGAAATTCACGCAAAACCCTTTTTTATGGAAATGCTTTGGAGATTGGATTGGTTTGTTTCGAATGTGTTGCAACAAAAGAGAAAACTGTCTCAAACAACTGCTAAAGCTTCGTACTCGACAACTATATTTTCGAACCAAAAGATTAAAGACACCTTGAAAACTGATTTTATAAATATTCACCAATACATCAAAGAAATCTCTAATCTATAAGTTCTTTTCTTAGTCTAACTTTGTAGTATCCCTGCTGATTGCAGCTTGTTTTTGCTTTTTGTCAACAATAGGATTCTTTTTCTTTTTTTTCAATTTGACCAAAGAATCCACACTCTTTGTATTTGCTTCCAATCGCTTTCCCATTTGTTCAAACATGCTCTTGTATTCATTATAATCAGAGGCATAATAAACATTGCTTTTAGCAAATTGAACACTGTCAATTTTATATTTTTTAAAAATATAGTCTCTCGAATTTATTTTAAAGGTATCCAAAGACGCCGGATTTTGATTTCTTATGGCTTCCAAAATAGATAAATCATACATAATATTCACCATAACGTCTTTCTCTATAAGTCGTTTCGGCTTGTTCACCACTTCTTCTTTACAGCTTACAAACAGTGCTACAATCGTTAAAAATGCTATGATTTTTCTCATTTACAAAATTTTATCTATCAAATAATAAACGTTTTCCTGCACGAATATCTTTTACTTTAAAAGCAGTATAAACCAATTGCCCGTTTACAAAAGTATGGGTAATTCTGGATTTAAACGTAAAACCTTCAAATGGAGACCAACCACATTTAGCCAAAATATTTTCTTTTTTTACGCTCCAAGGCAAACCTGAATTTACAATTACCAAATCCGCATAGTAGCCTTCTTTGATAAAACCACGTTTTTCTATTTTGAAAATTTTCGCAGGATTGTGGCACATTTTCTCCACAATTTTTTCAATGCTTATTTTTCCTTGGTGATGCGCTTCAAACATAGCTACAACAGCATGTTGCACTAATGGCCCACCAGAAGGCGCATTCAAATACGATTGTTTTTTTTCTTCTAAAGTATGTGGCGCGTGATCCGTTGCGACCACATCAATTCTGTCATCCAGCAATGCTTCCCAAAGTACTTTTCTGTCATTCGCTGTTTTTACAGCTGGATTCCATTTTATAAGATTGCCTTTAGTAGCATAATCATCATTGGTAAACCATAAATGATGCACGCAAACTTCGGCAGTGATTTTCTTATTTTCCAAAGGAATTTTGTTTGTAAACAAATCCATTTCTTTGGCAGTCGAAAGATGAAAAATATGCAAGCGAGCCCCTGTTTTTTTAGCCAGCGCAACCGCTTTGGAAGACGAAATATAACACGCTTCCTCGCTTCTGATAAGGTGATGAACCGTAACAGGAACGTCCTCTCCAAACTCTGCTTTGTATTTCTCTAAATTATTTTTGATAGTCGCTTCATCTTCACAATGCACCGCAATAAGCATGGGTGTACTCGAAAATATTTTCTCTAAAGTAGCTTCATTATCTACCAACATATTCCCTGTTGAGGAACCTAAAAATATTTTTATTCCGGCAACATTCTTTGGATTTGTTTTTAAAACTTCTTCCAAGTTATCGTTGGTTGCGCCCATCATAAAAGAATAATTCGCATACGATTTTTCGGCAGCCAACTCGTATTTTTGCTCTAATATTTCTTGGGTAACCGCATTAGGAACCGTATTCGGTTGTTCGATATATGAAGTAATTCCTCCTGCAACCGCTGCTCTGGATTCTGATTCGATGTCTCCTTTGTGCGTAAGTCCTGGTTCTCTAAAATGCACTTGATCATCAATTGCACCCGGAATCAAATAATTCCCTTCGGCATCAATGATTTTACATTGAGAGGATTTTGCACTAATACTTTCTGAAATCTCAACAATTAAGTCATTTTCAATTAATACATCGCCCTCAAAAATCACCCCTTCATTTACTATTTTGGCATTCTTAATTAAAACCCTGTTCATCCTGTCTTTTTCTTATAATGTGTTGACTAATCTTTTTAATCTAAGTGCAATAACTCCAAAAACGGCTTCAATAATTATCGAATTACTCATTTTTGATTGCCCTCTTGTTCTATCGGTAAAAATGATGGGAACCTCAGCAATTTGAAATTTTTTACAATACGTTCTGTATTTCATTTCAATTTGAAAAGCATATCCAACAAATTTTATTTTATCTAAATTGATCTCTTCGAGCACTTGTCTTTTGTAACAAACAAAACCTGCTGTAGCATCATGAATTTTCATTCCGGTAATCATTCGTACATAAACTGATGCAAAATAAGACATCAATACACGGCTCAACGGCCAGTTTACCACATTTACTCCGGTAACATAACGCGAACCAATCGCTAAATCAGCATCGCCAAAATGACACGCATTGTATAATTTCTCTAAATCATTTGGATTATGGGAGAAATCAGCATCCATTTCAAAAATGAAATCATATTGATGCGCTAATGCCCATCTAAATCCATGAACATAAGCCGTTCCTAGACCCGATTTTTTTTCTCTTTTTTCCAAAAACAATCTCCCTCCAAATTCAGACTGAAGTAAAACAACCTTATCAGCAGTATGATCCGGTGAATTATCATCAATAATAAGAACATGAAAAGATTTATGCTGCGAAAACACCGATCGAATAATGCTTTCTATATTTTCAATTTCGTTATAGGTAGGAATTATAACAATACAATCATTCATATTTTTGACTAATTTCACCGCAAAAGTAAACTTTTTATGCCATTTCATCCTTAATAAAATTATAATAAAAAGAATGATATAAAAATTAGTAATTTTGCATCGTTATGATCGAAAATATACTTCATCCAAGAATAACTGAGAGCAAAGACTGGGCAACCGTGCTTTTTGTTCTGTCATTTGCTATTATTGCTGTTACAAAATCTGTTTTCGAAAACAGATTTGGTGATTTTGCTAATTTAATTTTTTCCAATAAATACAACAAAGTGTACAGAGACAGCAGCCACCTAAAAAGCGGTTTTACCATTTCCTTGTTTTTTGTCCAAGTCATTTCACTTGCTTTCTTCATCCAAATTTCGCTAAGTTATTTTGGCCATGCTTCAAAGACAGATTGGATCCTTTACATTCAAATTTTTACCTTCCTAACTTTCTTTGTTTTATCTAAATATTTGATTGAGAAAATAATAGCCACATCCTTCAATATTGAAGAATTTATGGAGCAGTTTAACCTCCAAAAGGTAACTTATAGAACCTATATTGGACTAATCATACTGCCGTTGAATATTATTTTGTTTTATTACGACTCATTTTCAAGAAATATTCCATTGCTAATTATTGCTATAATATTGATAATTAATATTTTAACTTATTTGATTTCAATAAAAAATTATCAAAATATAATATTCGGTAAGTTGTTTTATTTTATTTTATATCTTTGCGCTCTTGAAATAGCACCCTATTATTTTATGTATTATTGGTTTACAAAAGGGAGTGCTTAGAAACCGTTAAATATGAAAGTGAAAACAATTTTGGTGTCACAGCCTGAGCCTAAAGTGGAGAATTCCCCTTACTTTGAACTTCAACAAAAGCATAAAGTAAAAATTGATTTCAGACCTTTTATTCATGTAGAAGGAGTTAATGCAAAAGAGATTAGACTTCAAAAAATCGATCTTAATCATTACACCGCAATTATTTTAACGAGTAAAAATGCCGTAGATCATTTTTTCAGAGTGGCTGATGAAATGCGTTATAAAGTTCCAGAAGGATTAAAATATTTCTGCCAATCAGAAGCTATTGCTTTTTACCTGCAAAAATACGTAGTGTATAGAAAACGTAAAATCTACGTTGGACCAAAAGATTTTGCTGATTTATCTCCGCTGATAAAAAAATACAAAGACGAAAAATTCTTATTGCCTGCTTCAGACCAATTGAATGCCGATGCGCCAATAACGCTAAACGCATTAAAAGTAGACTGGACTCCAGCTGTTTTTTACAGAACGGTAATGAGTGATTTATCTGATTTAGCCGATGTATATTATGATGTTTTGGCTTTCTTTAGCCCAACCGGAATAAAATCATTGTTTATGAATTTCCCAGATTTCGAACAAAACAATACTCGAATTGCAGTTTTTGGAAGCACTACTCAAAAAGAAGCGTTGGACCATGGATTAAGAGTAGATATTCTTGCACCAACACCAGCAACACCTTCTATGACAATGGCTTTGGAAAAATACATTATTGAAGCTAATAAAGGAAAATAAAAAATTACTTTTCAAAATAAAATAAAAAAGCCATTCGCAATCCGTGAACATGCCCCAAAAAGTTAGACACTATTTGGGGCATTTTTATGGAAAAAAAAGTAAAGTATGATTATGCATTTAAGTTAGAATGTGTAGAATTAGTTTTAAAACAACATTTCACA
>NZ_JASCRU010000078.1:0-1401 GCF_030010285.1 Flavobacterium sp. XS2P24 | reverse complement strand
GTGGCCACCCCAAGACGCGCCCCAGCCCGCCATGGCCCGGATCCTCCGGGCATCCTGCCTTCTGTCCCTGCTCCTGGCCGGGTTTGTTCCGCCGGGCCGGGGACAAGAGAAGTCTAAGACAGACTGCCATGGCGGTATGAGTGGTACCATCTACGAGTATGGAGCCCTCACCATCGATGGGGAGGAATACATTCCTTTTAAGCAGTATGCAGGCAAATATATCCTCTTTGTCAACGTAGCCAGCTACTGAGGTCTGACAGACCAATACCTTGAACTGAATGCACTACAAGAAGAACTTGGGCCATTTGGCTTGGTCATTCTGGGCTTCCCTTCCAACCAATTTGGCAAACAGGAGCCAGGCGAGAACTCGGAGATACTCCCCAGTCTCAAGTATGTTCGACCAGGTGGGGGCTTTGTGCCTAATTTCCAGCTCTTTGAGAAAGGAGATGTGAACGGGGAGAAAGAGCAGAAATTCTACACTTTCCTGAAGAACTCCTGCCCTCCCACTGCAGAACTCCTGGGCTCACCTGGCCGCCTCTTTTGGGAACCCATGAAGATCCATGACATCCGCTGGAACTTTGAGAAGTTCCTGGTGGGGCCAGATGGCATACCGGTTATGCGCTGGTACCACCGGACCACAGTCAGCAACGTCAAGATGGACATCCTGTCTTACATGAGGCGGCAGGCAGCCCTGAGCGCCAGGGGGAAGTAACTGATGCCCCCACCCTACCCCTACCCCCTGCCCATCATGCAAGGGCCGAGGAGGGGCTCTTCAGGAAGGAAGCCACATTCCCAGTCATTCTACCCCCACCCCAGATTCTCTTTCTTATTACATAAAAGACAAGCCTGGCACAACTGTGTGTCTGAACCACTGTGGACACGTGACAATTGTCCCAGTGTGTGCATGGCTACACAGCCACGTATCTGCCTGCTTGAAACCCAGGGATGGTCCATCTGTGTTTACGGCTTGGCACAACACCCTCATATTTTTTTCAGCTTTCTGTTCCAAATGAGCCCAAAGGAAACACAAGTTCTAGGTCCAATGGTTCTGCTCAAACCTGAACATCATTCTTGGGGCCAGCATCTCCCACATGCCCACACTACACACCACCAGCCTCCTTCTTCCTTCCTGAAGGACCCTCCTGAGCCCCCAAGCCCATCCCACAGTGCTCCTGAGACCAGCCAAGACAACTGTGAGCGCGATGGCCGTGTACCCCAGGTCAGGGGTGGTGTCTCTATGAAGGAGGGGCCCGAAGCCCTTGTGGGCGGGCCTCCCCTGAGCCCGTCTGTGGTGCCAGCCCTTAGTGCATTCAGGCTTAGGCTCCCAGGCAGGGACACTACCCCCGCGCCTCTGGAGGACATGCTATCCTCTCACTCTGTCCACTGGTATCTCAACACCCC
>NZ_JASCRU010000077.1:0-1401 GCF_030010285.1 Flavobacterium sp. XS2P24 | reverse complement strand
CAAACAATAACAAGTATTAACAACACACAAACAACACACTCATACAATGGCCGTTCAAAAAGTTTTCGCTAGATACGTCTACGATTCTCGTGGTAACCCAACTGTTGAAGTTGATTTAACCACTGACAAAGGTTTATTCAGATCAATTGTCCCATCTGGTGCCTCAACTGGTGTTCACGAAGCTTTAGAATTAAGAGATGGTGACAAATCAAAATGGTTAGGTAAAGGTGTTTTGAAAGCCGTTGCCAACGTCAATGAAATCATTGCACCAGCTTTCGTCAAAGCTAACTTGGATGTTAAAGACCAAGCTAAAGTTGATGAATTCTTATTATCTTTAGATGGTACTCCAAACAAATCTAAATTAGGTGCTAATGCCATCTTAGGTGTTTCTTTAGCTGCTGCTAAAGCTGCTGCTGGTGAAAAAAATGTCCCATTATACCAACACATTGCCGACATTGCTAAAACTCCAGAACCATTTGTCTTACCAGTTCCATTCCAAAACGTTTTAAACGGTGGTTCCCATGCTGGTGGTGCTTTAGCCTTCCAAGAATTCATGATTGTTCCAACTGGTGCTCCAACTTTCTCTGAAGCTTTAAGAATTGGTTCAGAAGTTTACCACAACTTGAAATCATTAGCTAAAAAGACTTACGGTCAATCAGCTGGTAACGTCGGTGATGAAGGTGGTGTTGCTCCAGATATCACTACTCCAAAAGAAGCTTTAGATTTAATCGTTGCTGCCATCAAACAAGCTGGTTACGAAGGTCAAGTTTCAATTGCTTTAGATGTTGCTTCATCTGAATTCTACCACGATGGTAAATATGATTTAGATTTCAAAAATCCAAACTCAGACCCAACTAAATGGTTAACTGGTGAACAATTAGCTGACTTATACGCTCAATTAATCAAAGAATACCCAATTGTTTCTATTGAAGATCCATTTGCTGAAGATGACTGGGATGCTTGGGTTCATTTCTTAAAAACAGTTGATATCCAAATTGTTGGTGATGATTTAACTGTTACCAACCCAATCAGAATTAAAACTGCTATTGAAAAGAAAGCTGCTAACGCTTTATTATTAAAAGTTAACCAAATCGGTACTTTAACTGAATCAATCAAAGCTGCTCAAGATTCTTATGCTGCTGGTTGGGGTGTTATGGTTTCTCACAGATCTGGTGAAACTGAAGATACCTTCATTGCTGATTTATCTGTTGGTTTAAGATCTGGTCAAATCAAGACTGGTGCTCCAGCTAGATCTGAAAGATTAGCTAAATTAAACCAAATCTTAAGAATTGAAGAAGAATTAGGTGACAAAGCTGTCTACGCTGGTGCCAACTTCAGAAAATCAGTTGCTATCTAAGTTGTATGATTTGTTTAAGTTAGTTTTAAACGTTTTAATGGGTA
>NZ_JASCRU010000076.1:0-1407 GCF_030010285.1 Flavobacterium sp. XS2P24 | reverse complement strand
GGTAGCTTTGACAGCAGCTTTGGTGACTTTACCAGCTTTGTCTGATTTTTCAACAGCTTTGATAACACCGACAGCAACAGTTTGTCTCATATCTCTGACAGCGAAACGACCTAATGGTGGGTAGTCAGTGAAAGCTTCAACTGATAATGGTTTTGATGGAACAAATTTAACAATAGCAGCATCACCTGATTTGATGAATTTTGGAGCTTCTTCTAATTTCTTACCAGTACGTCTGTCAATTTTTTCAATTAAAGTGTCAAATTTACAAGCAATATGAGCAGTGTGACAATCTAAAACTGGAGAGTAACCAGCAGAGATTTGACCTGGATGGTTTAAGACAATAACTTGAGCATTGAATGATTCAGCAGCTTTTGGTGGATCGTTTTTAGAGTCACCACAGACGTTACCACGACGGATTTCTTTAACTGAAACATTCTTAACGTTGAAACCAACATTGTCACCTGGTAAACCTTCAGTCAATTGTTCATGATGCATTTCAACAGATTTGACTTCAGTGGTAACACCAGCTGGGGCGAAAGTAACAACCATACCTGGTTTGATAACACCGGTTTCAACTCTACCGACTGGCACAGTACCAATACCACCAATCTTGTAAACATCTTGTAATGGTAAACGTAATGGTTTATCAGTTGGTCTTGATGGTGGGTCAATAGCATCAATGGCTTCTAATAAAGTTTTACCTTTAGCTTCACCAGCTTTGGTTTCTTTTTTCCAACCTTTGTACCATGGACAGTTGGTTGATGGTTCAATCATGTTATCACCATTCCAACCTGAGATTGGAACGAATGGAACAGTTTTTGGGTTGTAACCAACTTTCTTGATAAAGTTTGAGGTTTCCTTGACAATTTCTTCGAAACGAGATTCATCCCATTTAACGGAATCCATCTTGTTGATAGCAACAATCAATTGTTTAACACCTAAGGTGTAAGCTAACAAAGCGTGTTCTCTGGTTTGACCATCTTTTGAGATACCAGCTTCGAATTCACCAATACCACCGGCAATAATTAAAATAGCACAATCAGCTTGGGAAGTACCAGTAATCATATTTTTGATGAAATCTCTGTGACCTGGAGCATCAATAACGGTAACATGGTATTTTGGAGTTTCGAATTTCCATAAAGCAATATCAATAGTGATACCTCTTTCACGTTCAGCTTTTAACTTATCTAAGACCCAAGCGTATTTGAAAGAACCTTTACCTAATTCAGCAGCTTCTTTTTCGAATTTTTCGATGGTACGTTTGTCAATACCACCACACTTGTAAATTAAATGACCAGTGGTGGTTGATTTACCAGAATCGACGTGACCAATGACGACGACGTTAACGTGAGATTTTTCTTTACCCATTTTGAATTAATCTAAATATACTCAGAAGGAATGCAATTG
>NZ_JASCRU010000075.1:0-1429 GCF_030010285.1 Flavobacterium sp. XS2P24 | reverse complement strand
TGAACATGCCCCAAAAAGTTAGACACTATTTGGGGCATTTTTTATGGAAAGAAAAGTTAAGTATGATTACGCATTTAAGCTAGAATGCGCAGAATTAGTCTTGAAGAAACATTATTCAGAAGTATATGTTTCAAAATTGAAGCAGACTGCAAGATCTAATATTCGCAAGTGGGTTAGTTTCTACAAGTGCTATGGAGAGATTGGATTATTATCCAGAAAAAACCAGAGTTATTCAATTGATTTTAAGCTTAAAGTAATTAAAGCTATAAAGAAGGACTCCCTTTCTTTAAAAGCTACTGGTTTGAGATTTAATATTCCCGATCAGGCCATTATTGTAAAATGGAAAAAAGATTTTGCTAACTTTGGCATTGAAGGCTTAAAAGCAAAACAAAGAGGCAGACCAATTTCCATGAGTAATTATAAACGTAAAAAACACAAATCAGGTAAACCCTTGACAAGGGAGGAAGAACTACTAGAAGAGAACGAAAGGCTTCGCTGTGAGAATGAATTGCTAAAAAAGCTTCAAGCCTTAATTCAAGCCAGGAGAAATCCCAAGCCATAATGGAATTAAGGCATAGATTTGATTTAGAATTACTTCTGGATCTGACAAATATGGCCCGCAGCAGCTTTTATTATCATCAAAAACAAAGTGAATTGCCTGATAAATACAAAGAAATTAAAGAGTCAATCAAAGCCATTTATCAGCGGCACAAAGGGCGTTATGGCTATAGGCGGATAACCGATGAACTGCAAAACGCAGGAATAGCCATCAACCACAAAACAGTTTTCAGGCTGATGAATCTATTAGGATTAAAAAGTATTGTCAGGGTGAAAAGGTATAAATCTTATAAGGGCGAGAATGGCAAGATAGCCCCAAATATACTGGAAAGAAATTTTAAGGCTGAAGCTCCAAATCAAAAATGGGCAACTGACATAACCGAATTTAACGTATCAGGGAATAAACTGTACCTGTCGCCTATAATTGACCTGTTCAACCAAGAAATAATCAGCTATGAACTGACAGAGAGGCCAGTGTTCAATCAAGTGGTAGTGATGCTGAAAAAGGCATTTAAGAAAATACCAAATAACACGAATTTACTGCTTCATTCCGACCAGGGCTGGCAATATCAAATGAAACAATACCAACATTTGCTAAAGGAAAAAGGCATTGTGCAAAGTATGAGCAGAAAAGGAAACTGCCTGGATAATGCCATTATTGAAAATTTCTTCGGGATATTAAAATCTGAAATGTTTTACACACAAAAATTTAAATCAATAGGACAATTAAAAAAAGAAGTTGAAAAGTATATTATCTATTATAACAACGAAAGAATTAAATCAAATTTAAACAAAATGAGCCCGATAAAATATCGAGCTCATTATTATCAAAATTAATTATAAATTTGTCTAACTTTTTGGGTGCAGTCTA
>NZ_JASCRU010000074.1:0-1479 GCF_030010285.1 Flavobacterium sp. XS2P24 | reverse complement strand
AATTATACCTAAACGAGTTCGTTTACAAGCTTAACAGACGGTATTTTGAGGAAAAATTATTCGATAGGCTAGTAATAGCAAGTATTACAGAATTATGACTAAAAACGGACAATCAATAAGTTAAATAAAGAATTGGTTTGTCTTCAAATGATTGTTTATAATCCAATCGATATTGCCATTAATGACCCAATCGTAAAATTGACTGACAAACATATTGATGCTTTATATGAGTTAGTGGACTTGGTGCAACCGGGATATTTTAAAAAGAAAACTGCTTTATTAGGTAATTATTACGGCATTTTCAAAAATGAGGAACTTGTTGCCGTAACTGGTGAGCGCATGCAAATGAATGACTTTATTGAAGTCAGCGCAGTTGTCACACATCCCAATCATACCGGAAAAGGATACGCGAAACAATTAGTTGTCCATACCGTAAATGAAATTTTCAAGCAAAATAAAACGCCTTATTTACATGTGATTGAAGACAATAAAGGTGCAATACAATTGTACGAGAAATTGGGTTTTACAATCAGGCGAAAAATTAGTTTTTGGAATATCACCAAGCAAATTTAAGGATTGAGAACAATTTTGTAAATCCTAAAAACATACTAACTTAGCGCTTTAGCAATTCCATATAAAAATGAAAATAATAGCAGTCATTCCCGCCCGTTACGCTTCGACACGATTTCCCGCAAAACTGATGCAGGATTTGGGAGGTAAAACGGTCATTTTAAGAACTTATGAAGCAGCCATAAAAACGCAATTATTTGATGATGTTTTTGTGGTAACGGATTCCGATTTAATTTATGATGAAATTGTTTCTCACGGTGGAAAAGCTATTCGAAGCATCAAAGAACATGAATCGGGGAGTGATCGAATTGCGGAAGCAGTCGAAAATCTGGATGTTGATATTGTAATCAATGTACAAGGAGACGAACCATTTATTGATGCGGAACCTTTGGCAAAAGTGATTGAAGTTTTTAAAAATGATTTGGATAAAAAAGTGGATTTAGCTTCTTTGATGCGCGAAATCACAAATGAAGACGACATCAATAATCCTAATAATGTAAAAGTGGTAGTGGATCAAAACGGATTTGCTTTGTACTTTTCACGTTCGGTAATTCCATATCCAAGAGAGAAAAATGTGGGCGTTCGCTACATGCAACATATTGGGATTTATGCTTTTAGAAAACAAGCTTTATTAGATTTTTATAGTTTACCAATGCAATCTTTGGAAGCATCCGAAAAACTGGAACAACTGCGTTATCTTGAATTTGGAAAACGAATCAAAATGATTGAAACCACTCATGTCGGAATCGGAATTGATACTCCTGAAGATTTAGAAAAAGCCAGGAGAATGATATGAACATGCCCCAAAAAGTTAGACACTATTTGGGGCATTTTTATGGAAAAAAAAGTAAAGTATGATTATGCATTTAAGTTAGAATGTGTAGAATTAGTTTTAAAACAACATTTCAC
>NZ_JASCRU010000072.1:0-1559 GCF_030010285.1 Flavobacterium sp. XS2P24 | reverse complement strand
TATACCTAAACGAGTTCGTTTACAAGCTTAACAGACGGTATTTTGAGGAAAAATTATTCGATAGGCTAGTAATAGCAAGTATTACAGGATTATGACTAAAAACGGACAATCAATTAACCTTTTAATACTTTTATAACTTTTGCTAAAATAAATATCCTTTTTCTGAAATTTTACCTTCAACACCTTTAAAATGTTTTTTCAAAATAGTCATATCGCTTTCTATATTGCCAGAAGGAAAAACTGGATTTCCTAAATTTACCTCTTTCTTACCAAAATCAAAAGCTACAGGAATAATAGGAACATTTGCTTTCAAAGCAATATAATAAAATCCGGTTTTTAGTTCCGTAACTTTTTCACGGGTTCCTTCCGGAGCAACAGCTAAACGAAAAATTTCCTTTCTTTGGAAAATTGCCGCAATAGAATCGACTTTGTTTAAACCTCCAGAACGATCCAATGGTTCGCCGCCCATATATCTAAAATAAAATCCGAAAGGAAAACGAAACAATTCCTTTTTACCAACCCAGTTCATTTCTAATCCGGTTATTCCTCTGGTAAAAATTCCCAAATAAAAATCATGCGCACTTGTATGCGGCATCACCATCATGACACATTTTTTGATATCCGCATCAATTGTCCCAACTATTTTCCAACCCATAAGCTTGAAAAATATCCATTTGTAAAATTGTTTCTTCATTCTTTATTATTTAGTACAAAATAAATAATTTATATCTTATTTTTGAGTAAAACTGCCACCAATGATTAAAAAAATATTCAGTTATCTAATTCCAATAAAAATTTATGAGACCAAATCTTCGTTGAGTAAATCAATAGAGGTGACTTGGGCAAATGGGGAATTGGTTTTAGATTCTGAAAATGCAAATTATTCGTATGGCAGTTTGCAGCGCATCTTAAGATTAGGATTAAAAAACATTGGCTATGAAAAAATAGTTCCAATGAATCATATTTTAGTTTTGGGAGTTGCCGGTGGAAGCGTTATAAAAACTTTGGTCGATGAAATAAAATACAAAGGGAAAATCACTGGAGTAGAAATTGACCCGGAAATAATAAATATTGCCAACACCTATTTTAAATTAGATAAAGTAAAAAATCTTGAAATTGTAATTGATGATGCTTTCGAATTTGTTTTAAAAACCAAAACCAAATACGATTTAATTATTATCGATATTTTTCAAGATACGACAATGCCTAGTTTTCTATTTGAAACTTTTTTCACCAATAGAATTTGTTCCCTTTTAAAAAGTCGCGGTTTTATTCTTTTCAATACAATGCTATTGAACGAAAGCCAAAATCTAAGAAATAAAAAATACGTTTCTGAATTTTACAATAACCAATTCAAAATAAGAACCATTCCTAGAGTTGAAGTTCATAATGAGTTGATTGTTATTGAAAAAATAGCCTAATACAAAAGCCTTTTTATTTTATTAGACTGCACCCAAAAGTTTAGACAAATTTATAATTAATTTTGATAATAATGAGCTCGATATTGTATCGGGCTCATTTTGTTTAAATTAGACTTGATTCTATCGTTATTGTAATAA
>NZ_JASCRU010000071.1:0-1559 GCF_030010285.1 Flavobacterium sp. XS2P24 | reverse complement strand
TTGTCACTATAACATTCTAGACCTCTGATGCGGAAGACTTTGTTGTCACCGCTTCCATTTGGAGCTACTGCATTGAACACTTCGATTACACATCCTTGAATGCCTAGAACAGTTGGTCTATCACTAAGATTATTTGAATCATCTGATAAATCGCTTATTATAACTCCAAGAGGTGTGACTCCTGTTACCTTGGCTTGATTGGTGACACTTCCTAAATTGATGTTGGCTTGCGTCAATCGATACACTCCTTGATAGGCTGTATTGTTTGTCGCTCCTACTGGCAATACAAGTATGCTATTACCCGATAGTATCAAACCTGGTAAAATATCTGTAACGGTTACATTGCTTAAAGGTGTGTTTCCTAAGTTTGTTACCGCAAAACTGTACGTAATAGTCTCTCCGGCTTGAGCAAAACCATCTGCATTATCATCATTGAAAACAGCAGTTTTAACGATAGCTATTTGTGGTGCTTCATTTATAACCGCAGTAGATTGGGCTGTAATACAACTCAACGGATTAGAACCTGTTTCACATACTTGGTACGTAATGGTATAGGTGCCTGCAACTGCGTTTGGCGCTACAGTTAAGTTCCCGTTAGCATCAATACTTAATGGGCCACTGATTACTGGCGTCACATCAGTATTGACTGTTGTAGCTGGTGCTCCGTTGACAGTATCGTTTGCTGTTACATTTCCGCCTGTAGCTGGAAAGGTATCATTATTGGCTACAATTACATTACTTACCACTACTGTTGCCCTTGCTCGTGTACAATTCGATGGTGTTGCACCTACTTCACAAATTTCATACTCTATGCTGTAGGTACCACTTGGCGTGTTTGCCGCTACGGTTAAATTACCGTTAGCATCTATACTCAATGGGCCACTGCTTACTGGCGTCACATCAGTGTTGAATGATGTAGCTGGTGCTCCGTTGACAGTATCGTTTGCTGTTACATTTCCGCCTGTAGCTGAAAATGTATTGTTATTAGCTACAATTGGGTTGTTTACTACTACTGTTACTGTGGCTGAAATACAATTCGATGGTGTTGCGCCTACTTCGCAAATTTCATACTCTATGCTGTAGGTACCACTTGGGGTATTTTGTGCTACAGTTAAATTTCCGTTGGCATCAATACTTAATGGGCCGCTAACTACGGGTGTAATTACAATATTTGTTGTTGTCGATGGCGTACCATTAACGGTGTCGTTTCCTAATACGTTTCCTCCTGTTGATGGGAATGTGTCATCATTCGCAACTAACGGATTAACATAGTTGACCGTAGCCGTAGCCGTTTGACAATTCAACGGTGATGTTCCTACTTCACAGATTTCGTAGACTATAGTATACGTACCACTTGGGGTGTTTGGTGCTACAGTTAAATCTCCGTTAGCATCAATACTCAATGGTCCTGCTGTTATTAGTGTTACATCAGTGTTGGCTGGTGTAACTAAACCTCCGTTGATCGTATCATTTGTTGTTACATTTTCACCTGCAGATGGAATATTATCATCGTTTGCAACTATGGCATTGGCAACGACAACCGTTACGCTGGCTTGATC
>NZ_JASCRU010000070.1:0-1691 GCF_030010285.1 Flavobacterium sp. XS2P24 | reverse complement strand
TTATTAACAAATATAACAAAATGTTGGTATAAAAAGAAGATTTTTCGTATTTTTAAGCATGCAACACATCATAGGTATTTCACGTCAACAACTGCGTTTTTCAAGTTTAGAAGATACAATAAGTCCCGATAATCAGGTGCGATTTATAGATGCCTTTGTCGAATATATTGCCCTCTCTAAGCTTGGTTTTTCGGTAAAAACGCTCAAGGCTGAAGGTCGCCCGAGTTTCAATAGCAAAGTGTTTCTAAAGATCTATTTATATGGGTATCTCAACGGAGTTAGAAGTGCTCGAGATCTAGAAAAGGAATGTTCGAGAAACATGGAAATGCAATGGCTTTTAGAAGCTATTGTTCCTAATTACCACAGCATATCCGATTTTAGAAAAAACAATCCCATTGCCTTGAAAAAGCTATTCAAACTCTATGTTCTCTTTTTAAAAGATGCCGATTTGATAGGTTGCGAAACCATTGCTATCGATGGTACCAAAAGCCGAGCCCACAATAGCAAGAAAGCCAATTTTAATCAAAAGAAAATCGACAAACATGTAGATTATATTGAAGTAAAAACCCAAGAATACTTAAATGCTTTGAAAGAAAATGACGCCAAAGATAACCCCGCTATAATCCAAAATATCCAACAAAAGTTAGACCGATTGAAAGGGAACAAGTTGCGTTATGAGCAACTGGAAGAGAAATTAAAAGCCAGTGGCGAGCCACAAATAAGTACTACCGATAGCGATGCCAGAGCCTTATTAGTGCAAGGACAAGTAGTCGAGATTTCATTCAATATCCAAGCTGCAGTGGATGCCAAGCACAATCTTGTGGTAGCCACGCACACTATCAACAAGAACGATCGCAGTGCCTTGTCAGCCATTGCCATAGAAGCCAAAGAAAATCTAGGGATTGAAACCTATACCGCACTGGTGGACAAAGGATATCATAATGGCAAACAAATAGAAATCTGCAAACAAGCCAACATCACTACCATTGTAGCACAGCCAGAACAAGGAAAAAGTAACCAAAACGGTACGACTAAGGATTATTTGGTAGCCCAATTTCAATACAATCAAGACACCGATACCTATAGCTGCCCACAAGGCGAAACACTAAAAACTACAGGCAGTTGGCATAAGAAAACTACAGATAGCGACAGCTATAATTTCAAAAAATACCGAACCCCAAAATGCAAAGCATGTCCCGTAAAACATTTATGTACTAGTAGAGCAGGTGGCAGAGAAATCGACCGAAGCCAATATGCCGATGCCGTAGAAGAAAATAACAAGCGCTATCATGAAAACCCACAGCTCTACCGCAAGAGGCAAGAAATTAATGAGCACATTTTTGGGACTATTAAACGCCAATGGGGCTACAATCACACTAATTTAACGGGACTAGAAAAAGTAAATGGAGAACACAGCCTGATTATGCTGGTGTATAATATCAAACGCAGTATCAATATCCTGGGCGTTCCAGATCTGATTGCCAAACTCAAAAAATGGAACTCACCTTACAAGGCAAAAGTCTTGTTTTTGCTAAAAACGAAGTATATAAAGCTGCAATTAGACTTCATTTTTTATCAAAGTAAATTTGCAGCCTAAAAAAAGCGGCTTCTTAAAAGGCCTTATTTGAATTGTGGTATCGTGAAATTTGAAGATTATATTAGAAAAAAGAGGTTTTTTCACTGCCTGACGT